>NZ_JBHYUG010000039.1:36556-73266 GCF_042749375.1 Streptomyces sp. NPDC059477
CACCGCCGCCCCCCCCCACCTCGTTGGGGGGCGCCGGGCCCGGCCTCGTGGTGGGGGGCGCCGCCGGGGACAACGGGGTGCCCCCCCGGGCGCGGGGGGGGGGCGCCCCCCCCGGGCGGCTTTCGTATGCCGCCGTGCTCACCCCTTGCCCGCCCCGTCCACCCCGTTTCATCCGCCACCCCGGCCGGGCGATAATCGGACAAGGGGACCGCGTCTCCCTACGATGCTCGGACGTCCTACTATCGATGACCGGGCGTACGCGGGCGAGCGCGACCCGTCACCCCAACTGAACACATGCTGCACCCTCCAGGCCCGCCCCGGACCCCCGGCCGCCGACCGGAGCCGCCCCGCCCCGATGCCAGGAAGCAAAGGACCCTGACCCATGACGACGTCCACGATCGAGCTGAAGCCCTCCGCGAGCCCGCTGTCCGCGGCGGAGCGTGAGGCGATCCTGGCCAGCCCCGGCTTCGGCCGTCACTTCACCGACCACATGGTCACCATCAAGTGGACCGAGGGCCGCGGCTGGCACGACGGGCAGCTCGTTCCGTACGCCCCGATCCCCCTCGATCCGGCCACCGCGGTGCTGCACTACGCCCAGGAGATCTTCGAGGGCCTGAAGGCGTACCGCCGCCCCGACGGCTCGGTCGCCACCTTCCGGCCCGATCAGAACGCGCTGCGCTTCCAGCGCTCCGCCCGCCGCCTCGCCATGCCCGAACTGCCGGTCGAGACCTTCGTCGAGGCGTGTGACGCCCTGGTCCGGCAGGACAAGGACTGGGTGCCGGCGCACGGCGGCGAGGAGTCCCTGTATCTGCGCCCGTTCATGATCGCGACCGAGGTCGGGCTCGGGGTGCGCCCGGCGAGCGAGTATCTGTTCCTGGTCATCGCCTCCCCGGCCGGCGCCTACTTCCCCGGTGGGGTCAAGCCCGTCTCCATCTGGGTCTCCGACGACCGGGTCCGCGCGGTGCCCGGCGGCATGGGCGACGCCAAGACCGGCGGCAACTACGCGGCCTCCCTGCTCGCCCAGGCCGAGGCCGCCGCCAAGGGCTGCGACCAGGTCTGCTACCTCGACGCGGTCGAGCACACCTGGGTCGAGGAACTCGGCGGCATGAACCTGTACTTCGTCTACGGGGACCGGATCATCACCCCCACCCTCACCGGCTCCATCCTGGAGGGCGTCACCCGCGACTCGCTGCTCGCCGTCGCCCGTGACCTCGGCTACACCGCCGAGGAGGGCAAGATCTCCGTCGAGCAGTGGCGGCGCGACTCCGCCAACGGCACCCTCACCGAGGTCTTCGCCTGCGGCACGGCCGCCGTCATCACACCGGTCGGGACCGTCAAGCGGGCCGGCGGCGAGTGGCAGCAGAGCGGGGGCGAGCCCGGCGAGGTGACGACCCGGCTGCGCCGGGCGCTGCTCGACATCCAGCGCGGCACGGCCGACGACGTGCACGGCTGGATGCATCCGCTGGGCTGAGCAGCCGGTGGCGTCGAAAGGCGCGCAGGGCATGCAGGGTAGGCAGGGCAGATAGGACACGCAGGGTGCGTGGAGCGAGGCCCGTCCCGTTCTCGTCTTCGGGGCGGGCCTTCCGCATGTCTCTTTCGTTGTTTGAGCGGTGCTCTATATCGATCCCTTGGGGGCGGCCTCGGGATCCCGTCAAGGTTCCTTCAAGGTGTGCGGCCCCTTCCTTTTCTGGGAATCCGTCGTTTAGAGTGACGCTCTAAATGACGGAGGAGGCAAGGAGGTGTCCGTGTCATGAGGCTCACCCCGACCGAGCGTGACCGGCTGCTGCTCTTCGGGGCCGCCGAGCTGGCGCGGGCCCGCCGGGCCCGGGGACTGCGGCTGAACGTGCCGGAGGCCACCGCGCTGATCGCGGACACCGTCTGCGAGGCCGCCCGTGACGGTGTCCGGCTCGCGGAGGCGATCGAGCGGGCGCGGTCCGTGCTCGGCCCGGACGATGTGCTGCCGGGCGTCGCCGATGTCGTCACCGAGGTGCATGTCGAGGCCGTGTTCGAGGACGGCTCACGGCTCGCCGTCGTCGCGGACCCGCTCGGCGGCGGGCTGGGCGGGGACGCCCCCGGCGCGCTGCTCCCGGGGCCCGGGCACGAGGAGCCCGAGGCGGTCGTCCGGCTCACGGTCACCAACACCGCCACCGTGCCGGTCTCCGTCACCTCCCACTTCCACTTCTTCGAGGCCAACCCGCGCCTGGACTTCGTACGGGAGCGGGCCTACGGGATGCGGCTCGCCGTGCCCGCCGGGTCGTCCGTGCGGTTCGGGCCCGGTGAGCGTGCCGAGGTCGGGCTGCTGCCGATCGGGGGCGCGCGGATCGCGATCGGGTTCGCCGGGCTGGTCGACGGGCCGCTGGACGCGCCGGGGGCCAAGGAAGAGGCCCTGCGCAGGGCCGCCGCCTGCGGATATCTGGGGGTCGCACCCGAAGGAGCCGGCCGATGAATCCGTACGAGTACGCCGCCACCCACGGGCCGCGTGCCGGGGACCGGATCCGGCTCGGGGACTCGGGGCTGGTGATCCGCGTCGAGGACGACGCGCAGCGCTACGGCGACGAGTTCCTCGCCGGGTTCGGGAAGACCGCCCGCGACGGACTGCACCTCAAGGCCGCGGCCGTGCGCGAGACCTGTGACGTCGTGATCAGCAATGTCGTCGTGATCGATGCCGTCCTCGGGATCCGCAAGGTGTCCATCGGGATCCGCGAGGGGCGGATCTCGGCCATCGGGCGGGCCGGGAACCCCGACACCCTCGACGGGGTCGACGTCGTCGTCGGGACCGGCACCACCATCGTGTCCGGCGAGGGGCTGATCGCCACCGCCGGGGCCGTGGACACCCATGTGCATCTGCTGTCGCCGCGGATCATGGAGGCGTCGCTGGCGTCCGGCGTGACCACGATCATCGGCCAGGAGTTCGGGCCGGTGTGGGGCGTCGGCGTCAATTCGCCCTGGGCGCTGCGGCACGCCTTCAACGCCTTCGACGCCTGGCCGGTCAACATCGGCTTCCTGGGCCGGGGTTCGTCCTCCGACGCGGCCCCGCTGGTCGAGGCGCTCGCGGAGGGCGGGGCGTCCGGGTTCAAGGTGCACGAGGACATGGGGGCGCACACCCGGGCGCTCGACACCGCGCTGCGCGTCGCCGAGGAGCATGACGTCCAGGTGGCGCTGCACAGCGACGGGCTCAATGAGTGCCTGTCCGTCGAGGACACCTTGCGGGTGCTGGAGGGGCGGACCATCCACGCCTTCCACATCGAGGGCTGCGGCGGCGGACACGTCCCGAACGTGCTGAAGTTGGCCGGGGTGCCCAACGTCATCGGCTCCTCCACCAACCCCACCCTGCCCTTCGGCCGGGACGCGGTCGCCGAGCACTACGGGATGATCGTCTCGGTCCATGACCTCAAGACCGACCTGCCCGGCGACGCCGCCATGGCCCGGGACCGGATCCGTGCCGGGACCATGGGCGCCGAGGACGTGCTGCACGACCTGGGCGCCATCGGCATCACCTCCTCCGACGCGCAGGGCATGGGGCGGGCCGGGGAGACCGTACGGCGGACGTTCGCCATGGCCGGGAAGATGAAGGCCGAGTTCGGCGCCCTGGAGGGCGACGACGGACAGGACGGGCATGGCGGGCACGGCGGGCACGACAACGCGCGCGTGCTGCGCTACATCGCCAAGCTGACCATCAACCCCGCCCTCGCCCACGGCCTCGCCCACGAGGTCGGCTCCATCGAGGTCGGCAAGCTCGCCGACCTCGTCCTGTGGCGGCCCGAGTACTTCGGCGCCAAACCGCAACTGGTGCTCAAGTCCGGCTTCCCGGCCTACGGCGTGGTCGGCGACCCCAACGCGGCCACCGACACCTGCGAACCCCTGGTGCTCGGCCCGCAGTTCGGGGCGTACGGCGCCACCCCGGCCGATCTGTCCGTGGCCTTCGTCGCCCGGGCCGCCCTCGACCAGGGCGGCGACCGGATGCCGACCCGCCGCCGCCGGGTCGCCGTGCGCGGGACGCGCGGGATCGGCCCGGCCGACCTGCGCCGCAACACCCGTACCGGAGCCGTCGACGTCGATCAGCGCACCGGGCTGGTCACCCTGGACGGCGAGCCGCTGCGCTCGGCGCCCGCCGACTCCGTCTCCCTCAACCGCCTGTACTTCCTGTGAGGACGCACCCCATGTCCGCTGCCGCCGACGGCTTCCGTATGCCCCCCGAGTGGGCCCCGCACGAACGCACCTGGATGGCCTGGCCCGGCCCCAACCCCACCTTCGACACCCCGGAGGACCTCGCCGCCGCCCGGATCGCCTGGGCCGCCGTCGCCCGTTCCGTACGCCGCTTCGAGCCGGTGACCGTGGTGTGCGGGCCGGGGCAGTCGGCGCAGGCGCGGGCGCTGCTCGGCGAGGGCGTCGACACCGTGGAACGCGAGCTGGACGACGCCTGGATGCGGGACATCGGGCCGACCTTCCTCACCGACGGGCGCGGGGAACTCGCCGCCGTCGACTGGACGTTCAACGGCTGGGGCGCCCAGGACTGGGCCCGCTGGGAGCACGACGCGAAGATCGCCGCGTATGTCGCCGACCTCGCGGGGGCCCGGACGTACACCTCGCGGCTGGTCAACGAGGGCGGCGCGATCCATGTCGACGGCGAGGGCACCGTCCTGCTGACCGAGACCGTCCAGCTCGGCCCCGAGCGCAATCCGCACTGGACGCGGGCGGAGGCCGAAACCGAGATCCACGGCCTGCTGGGCACCCGCAAGGCGATCTGGCTGCCCCGCGGCCTCACCGCCGACTATCCGCCGTACGGCTACGGCACCCTCGGCCATGTCGACATCGTGGCCGCGTTCGCCCGCCCCGGTGTGGTCGTCGCCCACCACCAGCCGGACCCGGCCCACCCCGACCACGAGGTGACCCGGGAGGTCATCGGCATCCTGCGGGCCGCGACCGACGCCCACGGGCGGCCCCTGGAGGTGGTCGAGGTGCCCGCCCCGACCGTCCTGGAGACCGACGGGCACTGGGCCGACCACTCGTACATCAACCACTACCTCTGCAACGGCGGGGTCGTGCTCTGCGGCTTCGGTGACCCGCGCGACGAGGAGGCGGCCCGGATCTTCCGCCGGCTGTTCCCGGAGCGGACGGTGACCCTCGTCGACGCCCGTACGATCTTCGCGGGCGGCGGCGGCATCCACTGCGTCACCCAGCAGCAGCCGAAGATCTAGGGAGCGCGGATGGCCGGTGGGCGCAGACAGGCACCTCCCCGCGAGGACGTCCTCGCCGCCGCCATGGCGATGATCGCCGAGCGCGGTCTTGAGCAGCTCACCATGGCGGCGCTCGGCCGCGAGGTCGGCATGAGCAGCGGACATCTCCTGTACTACTTCGGCTCCAAGGACGAACTGCTGCTGCGGACCCTGGAGTGGAGCGAGGGCCGGCTCGGCGCCGAACGCGCCCGGCTGCTCACCCGCCCCGCCACCGCCCGCGCCCGCCTCGACGCCTACGTCGACCTGTACGTCCCCGACGGCCACCGCGACCCGCACTGGACGCTGTGGCTGGAGGTCTGGAACCGCTCGCAGAACGCCGCCGACGACGCCCGCGACCGGCAGGCCGCCATCGAGGGTGCCTGGCACCGGGACCTGGTGGCGCTGCTGGCCGAGGGCATGTCGCGCGGCGAGTTCCGGGCCGTCGACGCCGACCGGTTCGCGGCCCGGCTGCGCGCCCTGCTGGACGGCTTCTCCCTCCAGGTGGCGATCGGGCTGCGCGGCGCCGACCGGACGTCGATTCTCGGCCATGTACGGGAGTTCCTGGACGAGGGGCTCGCACGGGACGCGTGACGGCGGCGGGGTCGTCCCTCCGACGCGGGAAGGGGGCGGGTGCGGGACGCCGGAACAGGGGGCCATGCGCTGCACGGGGAGCAACGGGGACGCCGGAACGGGGCGTGCGCCCGACGCCTGAAGGCGTGTCCGGGTCGCGGTCGTCGCGGCGACGGGGGAGCGGGGCGACGGCCGTTCCTACCCGGTGACCACCACGCGCTGACCGCATCCTGAGACACACGGTGAGCACGGGGACGGTCTGTGCCAGACTGCCCCCGTGCTCTCGTTCGCCACGATTATTGGCAGCAGGCGCGCCGGTCCGCAGTGACCGCCCGGTACGACCACGTACGGGCGGCCACCGTCGTCTCGACCCGCGCGCAGACCTCTCGCACCCGCGAGAGGTTTTTCGCATTTCTGGCCCACCTACAGCCGGGAAACGGAGCGCGAGGGATCATAGGGGGACGGTGGAACCGGTCATTCCGGTACAGACCGCGATCATCACCTCAGGAGCCTTGAACCATGACGGAAACCAGCGAGCGCGACGACTCGTTCCATGTCTTCGACACCACCCTGCGCGACGGTGCGCAGCGGGAGGGCATCAACCTCACCGTCGCCGACAAGCTGGCCATCGCACGGCACCTGGACGACTTCGGCGTGGGCTTCATCGAGGGCGGCTGGCCCGGCGCCAACCCCCGTGACACCGAGTTCTTCGCCCGCGCCCGGCAGGAGATCGACTTCCGCCACGCGCAGCTCGTCGCGTTCGGCGCGACCCGCAGGGCCGGTGCCAAGGCGAGCGAGGACCCGCAGGTCAGGGCGCTGCTGGAGTCCGGGGCCCCGGTGATCACGCTGGTCGCCAAGGCGCACGACCGGCATGTCGAGCTGGCGCTGCGCACCACGCTGGAGGAGAACCTGGAGATGATCCGGGACACCGTCTCCTTCCTCCGGGACCAGGGCCGCCGGGTCTTCGTCGACTGCGAGCACTTCTTCGACGGCTACCGGGCCGATGCGGAGTACGCGAAGGCGGTCGTCCGGACGGCGGCCGAGGCGGGCGCCTCGGTGGTCGTGCTGTGCGACACCAACGGCGGGATGCTGCCCGCGCAGGTCCAGGCCGTCGTCGCCACCGTCCTCGCCGACACCGGCGCCCGGCTCGGCATGCACGCCCAGGACGACACCGGCTGCGCGGTCGCCAACACCCTCGCCGCCGTCGACGCGGGCGCCACCCACGTCCAGTGCACGGCCAACGGCTACGGCGAGCGGGTCGGCAACGCCAACCTCTTCCCGGTGGTCGCCGCCCTGGAGCTGAAGTACGGCAAGCGGGTCCTGCCCGAGGGCAGGCTCCGTGAGATGACCCGTATCTCGCACGCCATCGCCGAGGTCGTCAACCTCACCCCCTCCACCCACCAGCCCTACGTCGGCGTCTCCGCCTTCGCCCACAAGGCCGGGCTGCACGCCTCCGCGATCAAGGTCGACCCGGACCTCTACCAGCACATCGACCCCGAGCAGGTCGGCAACACCATGCGGATGCTCGTCTCCGACATGGCCGGCCGCGCCTCCGTCGAGCTGAAGGGCAAGGAACTGGGCATCGACCTCGGCGGCGACCGCGAACTCGTCGGCCGCGTGGTCGAGCGGGTCAAGGAACGCGAACTGAAGGGCTACACGTACGAAGCGGCCGACGCGTCCTTCGAACTGCTGCTGCGCGCCGAGGTCGAGGGCGGTCCGCTGTCCTACTTCCGGGTCGAGTCCTGGCGGGCGATCGTGGAGGACCGGCCCGACGGAACCCACGCCAACGAGGCCACGGTGAAGCTGTGGGCCAAGGGGGAGCGGATCGTCGCCACGGCGGAGGGCAACGGGCCGGTCAACGCGCTGGACCGGACCCTGCGCGTGGCCCTGGAGAAGATCTATCCCCAGCTCGCCCAGCTGGAACTGGTCGACTACAAGGTCCGCATCCTGGAGGGCGTGCACGGCACCCAGTCCACGACCCGGGTGCTGATCTCCACGACGGACGGCTCCGGCGAGTGGTCGACGGTCGGTGTCGCGGAGAACGTCATCGCCGCGTCCTGGCAGGCGCTGGAGGACGCGTACACGTACGGGCTGCTGCGGGCGGGCGTCGCGCCCGCGCGATGACGCTCCGCTGGGGGCGCGGGGGGCTGGTCGTGGCCGGTGGTCGGGTGCGGGTGGTCGTCGGCTGGTCGCGCAGTTCCCCGCGCCCCTCAAGGGCGCGGCTGCCCGCGCCCGTAGCGGATGCGGCATCCCATGCCCGTAGAAGCGTGGCCCCCCCGCGCCCCCTGAAGACCAAAGACAACAGACAAAAAGGGCGTGGTCACATCGCTGAGTCGCGGGAGCGGGGTACCTCCGGGCCCCGGTCGCGGCCCGGCACCCGGTCCAGGCGGAACAGGCCCGCGCCGCCGGAGCGCTGGCCGGAGTTGGCGGAGGTGGAGCGGGTCAGCTCCTCCATGCTGTCGGCGAGGTAGCCGATCCAGGTCGCGCTCTCCTCCTCCATGATCCGCTGGGCGTCGGCCCGCAGCCGCTCGATGACGGCGAGCAGCGCCGCCTGCTCCTTGTCGCTGGGGGAGTCGGTGGTGCGCAGATACGTCAGGGCCCAGTCCGTCTGGGCCTTCTTCAGCACCTGCTGGAGGGCGATCTCGGTACGGATGTAGCGGGTCCAGGACGCGGAGAAGCCGAAGATGCGGTCGAACAGGACCGCGCCCGCCGCCCCCGCCAGGAAGACGAAGCCCCACTCCGGCTGGAGCAGCGTCGGGTCGGCCGCGTGCACCAGCGGGGTGAGCGTGCCGACGATGCCGAGCAGCCCGGCCAGGGCCCGCAGCGAACGCGACCAGCGCGAGGGGCCCCGGCGGCGGCCGAGGTACCAGTTGATCGCCGTGACGACCTCCGCCTCCGCCTGCTTGAACAGGTCCCACAGCACCTCGGACCGGCTGCGCGCGCGGTCCAGCTCGGTGAGTTCGGACACCGTCATGTCCGCGACCCTGCGTCTCCTCGGCATGTCCGTCCCTGCCCTTTCTGGCTGATCCCTGCGGTACCGCGCCGCCGAGCGCCGTACGGCGATGTCCGTGCCCGCCCGTTGTTCCGTGCCGGTTCGGATGCCTGTACGTCGTACTGCGGCACGAGGCATGGTATGCGCCACCCGGCCCGGTGTCTCACGCGCCGTCAAGAAGGGCGTCCGGCATGGGCAGTTGAGGGCCCCAAGGGTGCTTGACTGCCTCCCCGACGGGCAAGGGCCCGCATAAGCTGTTCCCACGCGTCACCAGGCAAGCCGGGGGTGTTCCGTGCGCATCGTCCACATCAGTGATCTGCACGCCAGAGACGACTGGGGAGTCGACCAGAACAAAGTTCTGAAGGCATTCCTGAAGGATGTGGCCGAAAGGCATCGGCAGACGCCCGTCGACTGTGTGGTCTTCAGCGGCGATCTCGCCTTCGGCGGCAAACCCGGACAGTTCGCCCTGGCCCGGAAACTGCTCCTGGACCCGCTCCAGGAGCTGCTCGGTCTCGACCGGGACCGGATGATCCTGGCGCCCGGCAACCACGATGTCGACATATCCCGCATCGAGGAGTTCCAGGAGGCCGGGCTGCGGGCGATGCTCACCGACCGGGACAAGGTCAACAGGTTCCTCGACCGCGAGAACCTGATGTCCCACCTGGACCGGCTCGCCGCCTGGGTGGAGTTCACCGACGACTACTACGCCGGCACCTCCGTCGAGCGCCTCTCCCCGCTGCTCACCCTGCACCGCTTCACCGCGGCCGGCACCGAGGTCGCCGCCGCCTGTCTGACCTCCTGCTGGCGCGCGACCGGCGCCGGCGACGACGCCGACCGGGCCCATCTCATCGTCGGCGACCGGCAGATGACCCACGCCGCCGACGCCCTCGGCGACGCCGGTCTCAAGCTCGCCGTGATGCACCACCCGGTGGACTGGCTCGCCGAGTTCGACCGTGGCGACGTACGCCGCGAGCTGGGCCGCTTCGACGTGCTGTGCACCGGCCATGTCCATGTGGTCGACCCGGCGGGCATCGCCGGGAAGACCGGCACCCTCATGCACAGCGCCGCCGGGTCCCTCTTCCAGTGGCGGGACTATCTCAACGCCTACAGCGTCATCGACGTACGCAGCGCGCAGGACCCGCGCGCCTACACCGTGCACGTGCGCAGCTACTACGACGGCCGTGATGTCTTCGACGAGGGCCGCAACGCGGTCGCGGAGGGCCGCCTCGACATCGACTTCACCCCGCCCGCGCGCCCGGCCGACCCCACCGCCTCCACCACCGGGTCGGTCACCGCCCCGACGGCCCCCGCTGCACCCACGGCGACGCAGGCCGCCGCACCCGCCGCCGGGCCCGGAGCGGAGCCCGCCGCCGGTGAAACCCCGGTCGCCGAAGCCCCCGTCGCCGAAGCCGTCGGAGAGGCCCCGGCCGGCGATCCCCCCGTCGCCCTCACCGCCGCCGACCTCGCCGCCGAGTCCCTGGTGGACGCCGTACGCGAACGCTCGCTGATCCTCGGCCCGGAGCGGGAGCAGCTGCCGATGGAGGGGCTGCTGGTCCCGCCGGTGCTGCTGCGGGTGAGCGTCGACCAGTGGATGGCGTTGCAGGATCTGGAGGAGGGCCGGGTCAGCGCCGACGAGATGATCGAGAGCCTCGGCGAACACCGCCACTTCCTGATCGTCGGCGACGAGTACACCGGTCTGACCAGCGCCCTCCAGTGGCTCGCCCACGCCGCCTACCGGCGCGAGCCGCAGTACGTCCCGGTCGTCGTCGATTTCACCGCCGTCGAGAACGGGCCCAGCGGCGTCGAGAAGGAGATCCGCAGACAGCTCGCGGGCGCGGGCATCGCGCTCGGCCGGCGCGACGAACTGCCCCTGCTCGCCCTCGTCGTCGACAACATCGACCCGCGCTCCGAGAAGCGGCTGCGGCACCTGCTGAAGTTCCTCGCCCTGCACCCGCGCGACCTCGCCTTCCTCGGCTGCCGTACCACCGCCTCGCACCGCGTCGCCGCCGCCATGACCGCCGAGGGCCTCCCCGTCCGCACCCGGCACATCGGCCCCTTCGGCCGCCGTGAGCTGCGCGCCCTGGTCCGGCTGCTGCGCCCCGACGAGTCCGAGGCCGATGTCAACGCGATGCTCGACCTGCTGACCCGCGGCGGACTGCCCCGCACCCCGGTGATGCTGGCCGCGCTGCTGTCCACCGCCGGAGCGCAGGACTGGACGACCGGGGCCAACAGCACCGCCATCCTGGAGTCCTACCTGGGCCTGCTGCTGGGCCGGGACGACCCGCGCGTCGACCGCCGCTTCGAACTCGACTTCCTGGCCCTGCGCGACATCGTGGCCTGCGTCAACGAACACCTCATGCTCACCGGCAAGGACTCGCTGCCCCGGATGGAGGCCGAGCAGTATCTGCTCGACTACTTCAAGGGGCTCGGCTGGTCCGAGCCGTCCGGTGTCGTCCTCGACGCCCTCATACACAAGCGCATCCTCACCGAGCGCGACGGCGTCATCCACTTCTGCCAGCCCATGATCCGGCCCCTGCTCGCCGCCTACCGGATGGACGAGTCCACCGAGCTGAAGGAACAGGTGCTGGCCGCCCCGCTGCGGCACGCCCAGGTCATCCGGCACACCGCCGCCCTGCGCCGCAACGACGCCGACCTGCTGAGCACCACCGCCGACGGCTTCCGGGCGCTGCGCGAACGCCTCGGCGACGGCGGCAACGACCCGTTCTCCGTGCTGGCGACCAAGGAGGGCTGGCTGGAGGACGCCGAAGCCGTCCTCGACGACTTCTTCCCCACCGACCTCGCCTACGAGTCCGGCAGCCCGCCGCCCGAGGTCCCCGGCGAGTTCCGGGTGATGATGGACGACCTCAAGGACCAGGCCGACGCCATACAGACCCTCGCCCAGGACCAGCGCCAGGGCGCCGGCTTCAGCCCCACCGAGTTCGAGGCGTACGTCGAGGCGCTGGACCTGCTCGCCGATGTGCTGCGCAGCAGCGAACTGGTGCGCAACCTCGACCTCAAGCGCCAGACACTGCGGCTGTGCCTGAACGGCTACGGGGTGCGCGCCGCGCTGATGGCCGCCGAGTGGAACAACCGCGACGGCCGCAGCGTCTTCCGTGAGTCCCTCGCCGAGGTCCTGGAGCGCCAGGAGATCTCCGAGGAGGAGTTCGAGAGCTTCATGGGCCGGGTCGAGCTGTACTCGCCGGTCCTGTCCTCCTACTGGGCGCTCTCCCAGGTGCTGGCCAGCGGCAAGCTGTCCCGGCTGACCGGCGAGGCGCTCGGCGAGGGCGAGTTCGTCGAGCAGCCGGGACAGGCGCTGATGGCGGTGCTCCTGATGCGGCACATGGGCGACCGGGACTGGGTCCGGCACGCCTCGGCCGTCGTCAAACGGCACGGCGAGCGGGAGGTGATCGGCGAGATCCTGCGGCTGTTCGCGTTCACCAGCTATCTCCAGCCCGACCTCGGAAAGGACGAACTCGGCATGCTGGAGAACCTGTTGTGCGACATCGCCGTGCACCGCAAGGAGTTCCCGACCGGCCCCGCCCGCAACTACTCCCGCAACCAGATGGTCCAGGGCATGCGTCAGCGCCGCCTCCAGTCCCTGCAACGCGGCGAGGAGTTCGCCATCGCGCAGGGGATGTGACGCGCTTGAGATCGAGCGCTAGATCAAGCGCTTTAAATCAAGGCATGATCTAAGGCGTGAGGGCGCGAAAGATGCCCGTTTCCCGGCCATTCGGGTACTTTCGAATGTATGAAGGGCACGCTGGTACGGGATGTCGTCCGTCTGCTGATCGTGCCGGTCGCCGCCGTGCTGGCGGTCCTGGTGGGCGCGCCGGGCGCCCATGCCGCCACCGATCTCTCCAAGGTCGCCGAGTCGCTGCGCGAGGGGCCGGTGTACGTCGACCCCGCCGCGACGGGCATCCTCTCCGACTCCGACGCCAGGGCGCTCGCCGACAAGATCGAGGCGGCGGGCAAACCGGTCTTCGTGGCCGTCCTGCCGGCCGGTTACCCCACCCAGAACCTCTTCGAGAACCTGCGTACCCAGACCGGCATCACCGGCCTGTACGGCATCCGGCTCGGCGACCGGTTCGACGCCCGCGCGGACAGCGGCGTGATGAGCCGGCAGGGCGTGACCAACCTGGTCACCGCCGTGCAGGGCGCGGGTGACGCCAAGGCCCAGCTGAACGACTTCGTGGACGACGCCCTGCGCAACGTCGGCGGCACCGCCCCCAGCAGTTGGAGCCAGGGCGGCGGCGCCGACGGCGTGTCGGCCACCGGCCTGATCGCCCTCGGCGGCGTCCTCGCGGCTGGCGGGGTGACCGCGTACGCCCTGGTCCGGCGCAACCGCACCCGCCATGAGCAGGAGCAGCGGGCCGCGCTTGAGAAGCTGGCGGTCGTCGTGGACGAGGACATCACCGCCTTCGGCGAGGAACTCGACCGGCTCGATTTCCACCCCGCCGAGCCCCGCGCCGACGACGCCATGCGCGCCGACTACGAACGCGCCCTGGACGCCTACGAACAGGCCAAGTCCCTGATGTCCGCCGCGACCCGCCCCGAGGACGTGCGCGGCGTCACCCAGGCCCTGGAGGACGGCCGCTTCTCGCTCGCCCTGCTCGCCGCCCGCCGCGAGGGCACCCCGCTGCCCGAACGCCGCCCGCCCTGCTTCTTCGACCCGCGTCACGGCCCGTCCGTCGCGGACGTCACCTGGACCCCGCCCGGCGGCGCCACCCGCGAGGTGCCGGTCTGCGCGGCCGACCGCACCCGGCTGGAGGACGGCGAGCCCCCGAGTATCCGCGAGGTCGAGACGGCGGGCGGACGCCGCCCGTACTGGGACGCCGGACCCGCCTACGGCCCCTGGGCGGGCGGCTACTTCGGCGGCGGCCTCCTGCCCGGCCTGCTCCTCGGCACCCTCCTGGGCAGCGCCATGGCCACCCCGTCCTACGCCGCCGACTACGGCTCCGGCTACGGCGACTTCGGCGCGGCCGGCCACCAGGGCGGCGAGGTCTCGGGCGCGGATTTCGACCCCGGCGACTTCGACGGCGGCTTCGGCGGGGGAGACGACTTCGGGGGTGGCGGCGGGTTCGGCGGAGGCGACTTCGGCGGGGGGTTCTGAAGCACCTGCGGGCCGAGGGGGCCGAGGGGGCCGAGGGGGCCGAGGGGGCCGAGGGGAGCCCCGTATAGGACCGTATCTGTCCTACTCCCGCTCTACGGTGATGTCCATGACGACTCCAGACGGCACCACCCCGCTGCCCTTCGGCTCCGTCGACGCGTTGGACTCCTGGCTCGCCGGGCATCCGGCACCGCATCCCGGGCTGTGGGTGAAGGTCGCGAAGAAGGGCTCCGGCGTGCTCTCGGTCAGCTGGGAGGACGTCAACGACGTGGCCCTGTGCCATGGCTGGATCACCGGTCAGCGCCGGTCGCTGGACGAGACGTACTTCCTCCAGCGCATCACCCCGCGCCGGCGCGGCAGCCAGTGGTCGATGGTCAATGTGCGCCGGGTGGCCGAACTGGAGGCGGCGGGCCGGATGCGGTCCGCCGGCCGGGCCGAGGTGACGGCTGCCCAGGCGGACGGCCGCTGGGCGGTGGCGTACGAGTCACAGCGCAACGCGACCGTGCCGGACGACCTGGCGGCGGCGCTGGAGCAGAGCCCGGGAGCCCGGGCGGCCTTCGACCGGCTCGGCAGGACCGACCGGTTTCTCGTCGGCCTGAGGCTGCAACGGACCCGTACCGCGCGCGGGCGGGCGTCGCGGCTGGCGGCGGAGGTGGCACGGCTGGAGGCTGCCCCGGGGACCACAGAGGCCACGGAGGTCACGTAGGGGGACACGCGAAGGCCGCCCCGGAGGGCGGCCCGCGACCGGCGGTCGAGCGGCGGTGAGTTGGCGGTCAGGCGCTCTTGATCGCCGAGATGTCGAAGTTCAGCTTGATCTTGTCGGAGACCAGGAAGCCGCCGGTCTCCAGCGCCGCGTTCCAGGTCAGGCCCCACTCCGAGCGCTTGATCTCGGTCTTGCCCTCGAAACCGACGCGCTCGTTGCCGAACGGGTCCTTGGCGGCGCCGTTGAACTCCAGGTCGATGGTGATCGGCTTGGTGACACCGAGGACGGAGAGATCGCCGGTGATCCGGTAGTCGTCGTCACCGACGGCCTCGGCCCTGGTGGAGCGGAAGGTCATCGTCGGGAACTCGTCGATCTTGAAGAAGTCCGAGCTCTTCAGGTGGCCGTCACGGTCGGGGTTGCCCGTGTCCACGCTCTCCATCTTCACGTCGATGGCCGCCGTGGACTTGGCCGGGTCGTCGCCGTCGAGGTGCAGCGTGCCGGTGAAGTCGAGGAACTTCCCCTTGACGTTGGTCACCATGGCGTGCCGGGCGGTGAAGCCGATGGTGGTGTGGGCGGGGTCGAGGGTGTACTCGCCGGTCACTGCGCTGAGGTCGGTCATGGCGTGCTCCCTGGGGAAAGGCGGCCGGAGCCGTGCGGTCGAATCGATTGAACCAGTCGAACCGGTCACATCGGCCGGAACGGTGTGGTCGAGGGAATCGGTTGAATCTTCAATGATTCCTGCGGTGCTGACCCTAGACCCATTCGGTTCAAGTTTCAACATCGAGGGTGGCGTGTTGCGCATCCTTGTCTTCTGCTTGCCTGTGCGTGCCTTGTTGCGTGCTCGGCGGGTGTTCGCTGTCTGCTGGAAGCGTGCCGCACAAACCGCCTCCGAACGCCCCACATCACTCCGGCGACGGCATGCCGCCGACCGGAATGCGGGTCGGCACTCGGGTGACCCCTTTGTTCGACCCCCACAAGGCCCACGCCGTCTGAGCAGTCGGAACGCCTGCATAGCGGTGAGGTTCTGTTCAGTGGTACCAGGAAAACGGGCCGGAGACTGTACGGAGTCGACGGCTCGCTTTCCTTGGCGGAGTTCGTAAGGTCGCTACATGACCGTTTTGGAAGAGACGACGGGTGAGCCCACCGGCGAGCCGACGGACGCGCGCGGGCGCGTCGCCGAGCTGCACGAGATCCGTGCGCAGGCGGTCGCCGGGCCGAGCGAGAAGGCGACCGCGGCACAGCACGCCAAGGGCAAGCTGACCGCCCGGGAGCGCATCGAGCTGCTGCTGGACGCCGGGTCCTTCCAGGAGGTCGAGCAACTGCGCCGGCACCGGGCGTCCGGCTTCGGCCTGGAGGCGAAGAAGCCGTACACGGACGGTGTGATCACCGGCTGGGGCACGGTCGAGGGCCGTACGGTCTTCGTGTACGCGCACGACTTCCGGATCTTCGGCGGCGCGCTGGGCGAGGCCCACGCCACCAAGATCCACAAGATCATGGACATGGCCATCGCGGCCGGTGCCCCGCTGGTCTCCCTCAACGACGGCGCGGGCGCCCGTATCCAGGAGGGCGTGAGCGCGCTCGCCGGCTACGGCGGCATCTTCCAGCGCAACACCAAGGCGTCCGGCGTCATCCCGCAGATCTCGGTGATGCTCGGCCCGTGCGCGGGCGGCGCGGCCTACAGCCCCGCCCTCACCGACTTCGTGTTCATGGTCCGCGAGACCTCGCAGATGTTCATCACCGGCCCGGACGTCGTCAAGGCGGTCACCGGCGAGGAGATCACCCAGAACGGCCTGGGCGGCGCCGACGTGCACGCCGAGACCTCCGGCGTCTGCCACTTCGCGTACGACGACGAGGAGACCTGCATCGCCGAGGTGCGCTACCTCCTGTCGCTGCTGCCGCAGAACAACCGCGAGAACCCGCCCCGGGTCGAGGCCACCGACCCCGTGGAGCGCCGCGGCGAGGTGCTGCTGGACCTGGTCCCGGCCGACGGCAACCGGCCCTACGACATGGCGAAGGTGATCGAGGAGATCGTCGACGACGGCGACTTCCTGGAGGTCCACGAGCGCTGGGCGCGGAACATCATCTGCGCCCTGGGCCGGATCGACGGACGGGCCGTCGGCATCGTCGCCAACCAGCCGCAGGTCCTCGCGGGCGTCCTGGACATCGAGGCGTCGGAAAAAGCTGCGCGCTTTGTGCAGATGTGTGACGCTTTCAATGTTCCGATCATCACGTTCCTTGATGTCCCCGGCTTTCTCCCGGGGGTTGACCAGGAGCACGGCGGAATCATCCGCCACGGAGCGAAGTTGCTGTACGCGTACTGCAACGCCACCGTGCCGAGGATCTCCCTGATCCTGCGCAAGGCGTACGGAGGTGCGTACATCGTCATGGACAGCCAGTCCATCGGCGCCGACCTCACCTACGCCTGGCCGACCAACGAGATCGCCGTGATGGGCGCCGAAGGTGCCGCCAACGTCATCTTCCGCCGGCAGATCGCCGGTGCCGAGGACCCCGAGGCCATGCGGGCCCGCATGGTCAAGGAGTACAAGTCCGAGCTGATGCACCCGTATTACGCGGCCGAGCGCGGTCTGGTCGACGACGTCATCGACCCCGCCGAGACCCGTGAGGTGCTGGCCAGGTCCCTGGCGATGCTGCACAACAAGCACGCCGACCTGCCGTCCCGCAAGCACGGCAATCCCCCGCAGTAACCCAGCGGACCCCCCGCGGCAACCCCGCGGACCCCTCTCCCACGGAGACTGAAGCCATGAACTCCCCTGACATCCGCGTCGAGAAGGGCCATGCCGAGCCCGAGGAGGTCGCCGCCATCACGGCGATCCTGCTGGCCCGTGCCGCCGTCCACTCCGCCACCCCGGCGGCGCCGGCCCACAACGGCCCCGCCCGCGCGCCCTGGCGCCGCCTGGAGCGCGAGCCCGGCTTCCGAGCCCCCCACAGCTGGCGCTGACCCACCCCGCCCAACGCAAGGGCCCCTCTCCACCAGGAGAGGGGCCCTTGCGTTTTTGCCCTTTGTCCTTGGTTTCCAGGGGCGCGGGGAACTGCGCGACCAGCCACGAACTACCCGCACCCGGCACACAACCGGGCGCGGCACCCCATCGGCCGAATCACACCTACCTCAGCCGAGCCATCAACGCATGCTCGACCAACGTGATGAGCGTCGACTTCGCGTCGGCCCGATGCCGCGCATCCGTGATGATGATCGGCGTATCCGGCCCGATCTGAAGAGCCTCCCGCACCTCGTCCGGCGAGTACGGCTGATTCCCGTCGAACCCGTTCAGGGCGATGACGAAAGGCAGCCCGCTGTTCTCGAAGTAGTCGACAGCCGGGAAGCAGTCGGCGAGCCTCCGGGTGTCGACCAGCACGACCGCACCGATCGCGCCGCGCACGAGGTCGTCCCACATGAACCAGAAACGGTCCTGTCCGGGCGTACCGAACAGATACAGGATCAGATCCTGGTCGAGCGTGATCCGGCCGAAGTCCATGGCCACGGTCGTCGTGGTCTTGTCCCCGGTGTGGGTGAGATCGTCGATGCCCGCCGACGCGGACGTCATGACGGCCTCGGTGCGCAGCGGGTTGATCTCCGAGACGGCGCCGACGAACGTGGTCTTGCCCACGCCGAAGCCGCCCGCCACCACGATCTTCGCGGAGGTGGTGGAGCGACTTTGAGCAACCGGCCCTCCGCTAGAGCTTGCGAAGTCCACTGAGCACCCTTTCGAGCAGTGTCACGTCTGGCTGGCCGCCGGCGTTCTCGTCGCCGCCGGGCTGATGGATGGCTACCAGTCCCGCCTCCGCCAAGTCGGCGACGAGGATCCTGGCCACGCCGAGGGGGATCGAGAGCAGTGCCGAGACCTCGGCCACCGACTTGATCTCCCGGCACAGGTTGCAGATCCGCTGATGCTCGGGCAACTGCCCGTGCAACTGGTGCGGAGCCGCGGTGGTGTGCACCAGCGCCTCGATGGCGAGCTGGTACCGCGGCCTGGTGCGACCGCCCGTCATGGCGTACGGGCGCACCAGGGGGTTGTTCATCGACCCGGCGGGCGCCGGCTCAGGGTGACGGCGCTGCGGCTGTACGGGCTGGATGCGTGGGGCACCCGGCTGGCCGTACGGCGAGTGACCTGGTCCCTGGGGTGCGTACGGCTGCCGGTGGCTGGGGGTGGAGGGGAAGTTGTACGGGTTCGCGGAACCGTCGCCATGCCCCTGGCCGGGGCCGTACGACCAATTGCCCGAGGACGAACCGCCTGGGGATGTTGCCACTTTCTCCTCCTCCGACTGTGCCTCTGTGCCGGGGCACCCATCGCTGTGGAGCCGCGTCCCGAAACCTTACGGCCACGGGACCCGAAAACGCACCGTCTGTCTGTTAGTTGAGCAGGCTCCCCTGGAGTTCCGCCCGGAGATCCGGCGTCAGCACCGTGCCCGCCCGGTCGACCAGGAGCGCCATCTCGTATCCGATGAGACCGATGTCCGCCTCCGGGTGGGCCAGCACCGCGAGCGAGGACCCGTCGGAGATGGACATGATGAAGAGAAAGCCCCGCTCCATCTCCACGACCGTCTGATTCACGCTGCCGCCCTCGAAGATGCGCGAGGCACCGGCGGTCAGCGAGGTCAGACCGGAGGCGACGGCCGCGAGCTGGTCGGCACGGTCGCGGGGAAAGCCTTCGGACATCGCCAGAAGGAGTCCGTCGGCGGAGACCACCACCGTGTGCGACACCCCGGGGGTGTTGTCCACGAAGTTGGTGATCAACCAGTTCAGGTTCTGTGCCGCCTGGCTCATCGGGCTCACACTAACGCTCCTGGTTGTAGGTGCTGTCAGGACCACCGTGCTGCTCGCTGGTGGCCTGGCCGTTCTTGTCACTTCCTGCACTGCGTCCCCGCTGGACCCCCCGGCGCAGGTTGCTCAACCTGCCCCGGACGTCCTCGGGGGCGCGGGAGACCTGTGCGCCGCCCTGCGGGGTGGTCTCCGCGGCACCCTCGACCAGATTGGCCTTGGGCACCCGCCGCGGCAGGCCGGAGGAGGTGACCCCACCCGCCTTGGGCTTGCGGAGCTGCGCGGCCTGCTGCCAGCGCTCGTCGTTCGCCGAGCGCCAGCTGTCCTGGGCCGTGCCGTTCGCCGCGGGAGCCGCCGCTTCCCGGTTCCTTGACCGACCCGCGCCCGCGCCGCTCGCGGTGGAGCCGCGGCGCGGAAGTCCGGCGTCGGTCAGCTCATGCCCGGCGGAGGGGAGCGGTCCCGGACGCTCGAAGCCTACGCTTTCCCGTTCGGCCGCGTCAGCGACCTGCGTGGATTCCGCTTCCGGAGCGTACTGGTCCGGATAGCCGTTCCGGTAGCCGTTCGGCTGGGACCAGTCGCTCTGATAGGGCTGCTCCTCCTGGTAGGGCCGTTCTTCCTGGGCGTAGGGCTGCTCCTGCTGGGCGGGGTAGCCGTTCTGCCCGGTGGACCGCGGCTCGCTCTGCGGCTGCTCCGCGTAGGCGGTGTCCGGGTAGCCGCCGGGCGCCGGGTAGCCCTCGCTCCGCGGCAGGTCGCCGTTCGGCGCGAAGTACTGCTCGTCGTACGCAGGCTGCTGCGGTACGAAGGTGTCCTGCTGTCCGGCGTGGTCGAGCTGCCCGTTGCCGTTGCCGGCGTAGCCGGCGGCCGTGGTGCTGTACCCCGGGGTGCCGGTGCCGTTTGCGTTGTCGTAGGACTGCGGCTGCTGCGCCCCGAACTCGTCGTACGCCGGAGTCTCCGGTACGGGCTGCTGGGACTGTGTCTCCAGAGCCGCGCGGCGCTCGTCGCCCATCAGCGGGCGGCCCGCCGGGTCGACGTCGCTCGGATCGTCGGGGGCCTCGGTGTAACGGCTGTCGTCGAAGCCGAGGTCGGCGGCGGTGAGCTGCGGTTGCGGCTGCGCCTGCGGCAGGCCGAAGCTCTCGCCGCCCGGGAAGCCCTGCTCCGGGAAGCCCTGCCCCGGGAGGCCCTGACCTGGAAGGCTCTGACCGGGAAGGCCCTGGCCCGGGAGGCTCTGCCCAGGGAAGCCCTGCTCCGGGAAGCCCTGACCGGCGAAGCTCGGTTCCGGCGCGTTCCCTTCCGGCGCGTTCTGTTCCGTGGACCTCTGCTGCGGGAAGTTCTGCGCGGGGACGATCTGCGAGACCGTGAATTCCTCGCGCCCCAGCGGGACTTCGCCGCCACCGCCGTGCGTGATGGCGTCCGGGAGCATGACCAGCGAGGTGGTGCCCGCCTGCTCACCGGAGGGGCGCAGCTGGACCCGGATGCCGTGCCGGTCGGAGAGCCGGCCGACCACGAACAGGCCCATGCGCTGCGAGATCGCGGCGTCCACGGTCGGCGGGTTGGCCAGCTTGTGGTTGATGTCCGCGAAGTCCTCGGCGGTCAGGCCGATGCCCTTGTCATGGATCTCGATCATCACGCGGCCGTCGGGCAGCCGGGTCGCGGTGACCCGGACCTTGGTCTGCGGGGAGGAGAACGTGGTGGCGTTCTCCAGCAGCTCGGCCAGCAGATGCACCAGGTCGGTCACGGCCCGGCCGTGGATCTCGGCCTCGGGGACGCCCTGGAGCTCGATGCGCTCGTACTGCTCCACCTCGGAGGAGGCGGCGCGCAGCACGTCCACCAGCGGGACCGGCTGGTCCCAGCGGCGGCCGGGCTCCTCGCCCGCGAGGACCAGGAGGTTCTCGCCGTTGCGGCGCATCCGGGTGGCCAGGTGGTCCAGCCGGAAGAGGTTCTCCAGCTGGTCCGGGTCGGCCTCGTTGTTCTCCAGGTCGGTGATCAGGGTCAGCTGGCCCTCGATGAGCGACTGGTTGCGGCGCGAGAGGTTGGTGAAGATCGCGTTGATGTTGCCCCGCAGCAGGGCCTGCTCGGCGGCCAGCCGGACCGCCTCGCGGTGCACCTGGTCGAACGCGCGGGCGACCTCGCCGATCTCGTCGGTCGAGGTGATCGGGATCGGCGCGACCCGGGTGTCCACCCGGCCGGGGTCGGTGCGCGAGAGCTGGTCGACCAGCATCGGCAGCCGCTGCTCGGCGATGCCGAACGCGGCGTTGCGCAGCCGGCGCATGGAGCGGCTCATCTGGCGGGCCACCATGCCGGCCAGGATGAACGCGGCGAGCAGCGCGACAACGACGACGGCGCCGGTGATGAAGGTGTCCCGTCGCGCGTTGTCGGCCACGGTCGCGGCCTCGGTGACCGCCTTGTCGACGAGTTCCTTCTCGATCTCGTCGTAGCCCTCGAACTTGGCGGTGGCCACGCCCATCCAGGTGGTGGCGGTGACCCCGCGCTCGTCCAGCGCGTCGGCGTCCAGACCGCCCGCGATGCCCTGGAGCATGGTGTCCGCGAGCGGCATCGGGGTGTAGAGCCCGCCCTGCGTGGACGTCCCGGCGTCGACGGCCTCTCCCTGGTCGCCGACCTCCTCGCGCTTCTCGGCCATGACGGCGTTCAGCCGCTCGACGTCCACGTCGTCGGCACCGGAGACGAACTCGTTGACCGCGATGCCTTCGAGATAGCGGTAGGAGGCGAGGGAGACCCGCTGCTGGGCGGCGACGGTCTCCTGCTCGGCCGGGCGCACCAGCAGATGCACGCCGATCGCGCGCTCCAGCGAGGCGGCGGCCTTCGCGAGCGAGATGGCGTACACATTGCGGCCGTACACGGTGACGTTCCCGGTGCCGAGGCCGAGTTCGTTGGCGAACTCCATCAACGAGTGCTGGACCGCGACGTAGCCCTCTTCGGTGGCCGTCGGGTCCATGGCGGGGGTGTAGGCACGCTCCCGCAGATCGGAGAGCTTGGTCTCGTTGGAGCGGAACAGCTCCATCCGGCGGTCGAGGCGGGCGGTGCTCGGCAGATCCTGGGCGACCTGGTCGAAGTTCTGCTTGGCGGCGTCGGTGTCCGCGCGGAGTTTCTTGACCGCGTCCGTCTCACCCTTGCCGGTGAGCAGATCGGCGGCGGACAGATCGCGCTCGTTGAGCAGGGCCTGGCCGTACTCGTCGGCGGCGCGGACCAGGAGCGCCACCTTGTGCGCGTCCTCGGCCTCCTGCCAGGTGCCGATCGAGTTGTTGACCTGGAAACCGCCCATGACGAGCCCGACCAGCACGGGTATGAGCAGGATCGCGTTCAGTCGGGTGGGCACCCGCCAGTTGCGCGGCGAGAGGCGACCGCCGGTCCGTGCGGGTGTGGCCGTCGCGGCCGGGCCGGACACCGCGCCCGGCGCCGCTCCGCGCGGCGGCGGGGTGAAGTTGCCCCGGGCCGGCGGCTCGGGGCCTTTGTCGCTTCGCCTCACTCGACCAACAACCTCTCGGCGGTCGGCACCGTTGTCGTGCCGCAGTGTCTCAGAGCCCGTTCGCCATCGACGGGGAGTACGTCATTGACCCATGGGCAGTTCAGGCATTCCAGCACGTCATCCAGGACTCCACCAAACATGGGGAACCCTGGATTCCAGGTGATGTAAGTCCTAGATAAAACGGTCATAAAGAGCGAGCCCCGTCAAAAGACGGGGCTGTCGTGCGCACAGTGACACCGCTCGGCGACGACGCGTTGCCGTACCACCCGATTCCTCTGCCGAAACGTTATGAACACCGGAGCCGACCGTGTCAAAGGCCACAGCCGGCTCCGAAATGTCTACGACAACTGCCCTATGCGCCTGCGGACTTGAGGACTACCTCAGCCGCGCCATCAGGGCGTGTTCCACCAGCGTGATCAGCGCGGACTTCGCGTCGGTCCGATGCCGCGCGTCCGTGATGATGATCGGGGTGTCCGGCCCGATCTGCAAGGCTTCCCGCACTTCATCGGGGCTGTAGGGCTGCTGTCCGTCGAATCCGTTGAGCGCCACCACGAACGGCAGCCCGCTGTTCTCGAAGTAGTCGACAGCCGGGAAGCAGTCGGCGAGCCTCCGGGTGTCGACCAGCACGACCGCACCGATCGCGCCGCGCACGAGGTCGTCCCACATGAACCAGAAACGGTCCTGTCCGGGCGTACCGAACAGGTAGAGGATCAGATCCTGGTCCAGGGTGATCCGGCCGAAGTCCATGGCGACCGTGGTGGTCGTCTTGTCCCCGGTGTGGGTGAGGTCGTCGATGCCCGCTGACGCGGACGTCATGACGGCCTCGGTGCGCAGCGGGTTGATCTCCGAGACGGCGCCGACGAACGTGGTCTTGCCCACGCCGAAGCCGCCCGCCACCACGATCTTCGCGGAGGTGGTGGAGCGGCCCGGTGCCGCCGGCCCGGCACTAGAGCTTGCGAAGTCCACTGAGCACCCTTTCGAGCAGTGTCACATCGGGCGCACCGGTGGTCTCGTCGCCGCCCGGCTGATGAATGGCGACCAGCCCGGCCTCGGCGAGGTCGGCGACCAGGATCCGGGCGACGCCCAGCGGCATGGTGAGCAGCGCCGAGACCTCGGCCACCGACTTCACCTCACGGCACAGATGGCAGATGCGCTGGTGCTCCGGAAGGAGCCCCATGAGCGCCGCCGGGTCGGCCGTGGTGCTGATCAGCGCCTCGATGGCGAGCTGGTAGCGCGGCCGGGTCCGGCCGCCGGTCATGGCGTACGGACGTACCAGCGGCTCGTCACCCTCGTCCCCGTACGCCTCTGTGTACGGATCGTGAGGAGCGGTGGGCGGGGTCATGAATCCTCCGGGCGGGACAGCATGTGGGTCAGTCGTGCTATCTGACGAGGCCGGTGGGGGGAGTGCGGCGGCCGGATGTCGATGTGTGAGACGGGTGGATCCAGAGCCGGTCAGTGCAGCAGACTTCCTTGCAGTTCGGCACGGAGGTCGGGGGTGAGGACGGCACCCGCGCGGTCGACCAGGAGCGTCATCTCGTAGCCGACCAGGCCGATGTCGCACTCCGGGTGCGCGAGCACGGCGAGGGACGAGCCGTCCGAGACGGACATGAGGAAGAGGAAACCCCGCTCCATCTCCACCACGGTCTGCGCGACACTGCCGCCCTCGAAGATCCGGGACGCGCCGGCCGTCAGCGAGGTGAGTCCCGACGCGACCGCCGCCAGCTGATCCGCGCGGTCGCGCGGAAAGCCCTCCGACATCGCCAGGAGGAGGCCGTCGGCGGACACGACGACGGTGTGGGACACCCCGGGGGTGTTGTCCACGAAGTTGGTGATCAACCAGTTCAGGTTCTGTGCCGCCTGGCTCATCGGGCTCAACTAACGCTCCTGCTGGTGAGTGGGGCTCGGGAAGCTGCCCGTCTGACCGGTGGTGCCACCGGCCTGACGGCCCTGCGCGATGCCCCTACGGAGGTTGGTCAGCCGGCCGCGCACGTCCTGGGGGGCGCGCGAGACCTGCGGACCGCTCTGCTGCGGCTGCTGCTGAGCCATGCCCGGGACCAGGTTGGCCCGGGGCACCCGGCGTGGGAGGCCGGACGTCGTCACACCGCCCGCGGCGGGCTGCCGCACCCGCTCGGCACGGCGGACCAGCTCGTCATTGGGCGAACTGCGCCAGGAGCCGCTGGCGGCGGGACGCTGCGGGGGAGCGGCCGACGGCTCCTGCGGGGCGGGGGCGCCACCACCGTCACCGGCGGCACGCTGCTCCTGCTGGCCGCGGAACCAGTCCGTCTCCAGCGTGTCGA
The DNA here is from genome assembly GCF_042749375.1 of Streptomyces sp. NPDC059477. Taxonomy (NCBI): domain Bacteria; kingdom Bacillati; phylum Actinomycetota; class Actinomycetes; order Kitasatosporales; family Streptomycetaceae; genus Streptomyces; species Streptomyces sp. NPDC059477. The sequence continues at coordinate 61,703 of NZ_JBHYUG010000039.1, forward strand.
ACAGCGGCGTCCGCCCGTCACCGGGCCCGCTGGCCGGGGGCAGCGCCTCCGGCTCACGCACCGGCCGCTGCGGGATCTGCGGGCGCTCGAACTGACCGGTGTGCGGGGGGCTCTGCGGTCCGGCCTGCTGTCCGTTCGGCCGGCCGCGGTGCTGGCCCGGCATGGCGTGCCGGCCCGTGTCCTCGCGGCCCGGCGCCGGGAACTGCCCGGTGGAGCCGTTGTCGTAGCCCTGCGGTACCGGCGTCTGACCGGTGGAGCCGCCGTCGTACCCCTGCTCCCTCGCGAACTGCCCGGTGGAGCCGTTGTCGAAGCCCTGCGGTACCGGCGTCCGACCCGTGGAGCCGCTGTCGTACCCCTGCGGCACCGGCGTCTGGCCGTCGTGGTTCGGTGGCGCCGGGGCCTGTCCGGGCGCACCGAAGACATCGGAGCGGACGAACGGCCCGCTCCCCGGACGCCCGCCACCCGCACCCGGCTGGGCGAACGGGTCGGCCTCGCGCGGGGCGCTCCCGCCCGGCCGCGGGAACTGGCCGGTGTCCTGCGGGTCGCTCCCACCGGGCCCCGGGAACTGCCCGGTGTCCTGCGGGGCATTCGTGCCGGGCCGCGGGAAGCGGCCCGTGTCCTGCGGGGCGTTGGCACCGGGCGCGGCGAACCGGCTCGCGTCCGGACCCGGGTACTGCCCGGTCGGCTGCGGTGTCCCCGCCTCGACGCGCGGCATCTCGGTGGTCGCGCCGGGACCCTGCCGGTCGTCCACCCGGGGCATCCGCGAGGTGCGCGCGCTGTCCGGCTCGTCATGGCCGCGCGGGGCGTCCAGCGAGGCCGGTGACAACGGGGGCTGCGCGTTCTCGTCGCTCCAGCTGGGCCGCTGCGCCGGGTTGCCGCCCGGCAGCTCGGCCCGCGGCCCGCCACGCGGCGGCAACTGCGGCTGACGCCCACGCGGCGCCTGACCGTCCGCCCCACCGCGCTGCGGCGGTACGGGACCCCGCCCGCCGCCGAACATGTCCTGGCCCGGCGCGCCCGTACCGGCCGCCTGAAGTCCCTGCGGGGCACCCGGCGGCTGACCGCCGAAACCGGCACCCGCCCCGGCGGGCTGCGGCCGGCCCTGCGGCCCCCGCGCGCCACCCGGACCACCCGGCGCGGCGGATCCGCCCGGACGGCCGCCCGGGTCGCCGGGCAGCGCGGCGCGCGGCCCCTGACCAGGAGCGAGCCGGCCCGCGGTCGCGCCCGCACCGGCGCCCACGGCCCCCTGCCGACGGGCCGAGGCCACCCCGGCGGCGGCCTGCGCGGCGGCCGGACCACCCACAGCGCCCGGACCACCGGCACCGCCGGGACCACCCGGGGCCCCGGCCTGACCGGGCTTGCCCTGCGGCCTCTTGCCGCCCTGGGCGACATCGACGGGCAGCATGACCAGCGCGGTCGTACCACCGGAGTCGGACGGGCGCAGCTGGATGCGGATGCCGTGGCGCTGGGACAGCCGGCCGACCACGAACAGACCCATGCGGCGGGAGACGGAGACATCCACGGTGGGCGGCGAGGCGAGCCGCTCGTTGATCGCCGCGAGGTCCTCGGGGGACAGGCCGATACCGGTGTCGTGGATCTCGATCAGCACCCGCCCGTCGGGCAGCGCGTGACCGGTGACCTTGACCTTGGTCTGCGGGGAGGAGAACGAGGTGGCGTTCTCCAGCAGCTCGGCGAGCAGGTGCACGAGGTCGTTGACGACCCGCCCGGCCACCTCGGTGGTGGGCACGGACGACAGCTCGATCCGCTCGTACTGCTCCACCTCGGACGCGGCGGCACGCAGCACGTCGACCAGCGGCACCGGGCGGGTCCAGCGCCGCCCCGGCTCCTCACCGGCCAGGACGAGGAGGTTCTCGCCGTTACGGCGCATACGGGTGGCGAGGTGGTCCAGCTTGAACAGCGAGGCCAGCTGGTCCGGGTCCGCCTCGCGCGACTCCAGCTCGGAGATCAGCGACAGCTGCCGCTGGATCAGACCCTGGGAGCGGCGCGAGAGGTTGGTGAACATCGCGTTGACGTTGCCCCGCAGCAAGGCCTGCTCGGCCGCCAGCCGGACCGCCTCGCGGTGCACGTCGTCGAAGGCCGCGGCGACCTGGCCGATCTCGTCACGCGAGTGCACACCGACCGACTCCACGGACGTGTCGACGTCCTGCGGGTCGGCCTCGGAGAGCTGCTTGACCAGCTCGGGCAGCCGGTCCTGGGCCACCTTGGTGGCGGTTTCCTGGAGCCGGCGCAGCGAGCGGATCATGGACCGGGCGACGACGAACGCGCCGACCAGCGAGACACCGAGGACGAGCAGGATCAGCGCACCGGAGATGTACGCCTCACGCTCGGAGTCGCTGCGCAGCGTACGGGCGGTCTGCTCCAGGTCCTCCAGCAGCCGCCGCTCGATGTTGCGCATCTGCTGGATCTTGGTGGAGCTGTCGTCCACCCAGTCCTGGTAAGAGCGGTTGGGCCGATTGGCGAGGCCGTCGGCGCTGCTCAGGGCGCGGGAGGCGTAGGTGTCGGTCGCCTGGATGATCGCGTTGCCCTCTTCGATGGGCTGGAGCAGTTCGGCGGCCGACTCGTCGCCGTAGATGCTGCGGAAGCTGCTCAGCTCCGAGGACTCGCTCTCCAGCGCGGACTCGGCGTAGAGCCGGTCGTTCTCGGAGAGGTCACCGGCGGTGGTCTTGTTCGCGGGCAGGGCCGCCGCGATCACCGCGCGCTGGATGGAGGCGTACTCCTTGGCCGAGGAGAAGGCCGCGAGGGTACGGGTGCGTGCGATCATCTCCGGGTTGCTGGTGGCCTCGGCCATGTCCTGGGAGAGGTCCAGCAGATGGCTGATCAGCCGGTGGTAGGCGTCGACCGTCTGGGTCGAGTTGTCGTCCGCCTCGTACGCGGTGTTGCGGATCCGGGCGAGGGTGCCGAGTTCGCCGACCAGGCCGACCAGGGTGTCGCGGACGCCTTCGAGGTTGCCGTCGCGGGCGGAGGCGTCGATGTCCTCCGAGGCGTTCACGAAGTTCTCGACGGCCCGGTCGGTCTTGTCCTGGAGGCCCTTGACGGTGATCGCGCTGGAGGTCGAGCCGTTCGCCAGCGGGCCGGCGGACTTGTCGCGCTCCTCCTGGAGCGCGGTGGCCAGCTCCGTGGCCTGCTTGGTCATGTCCGTCAGCAGCTTCATGTTGTCGAGCTGCTGGATGTCTTCCATCGACTGGTCGATGCGCAGGGCGCCGAGGGTGGTGGCGGCGACCACGGGGAGGGTCAGCAGGGCCACCAGGCGGGTGGAGATGCGCCAGTTGCGCAGCGCTATTCGCGGGCCGGGGCCGGACGCCGCCTTGGGGGGCTTCACCGGCGGGGCGGATGCGGCGGGCGGCGTCGCGGTCGCGCGTCCGGGGCGTTCACCACCGTCCGCGGCGGGCGCGGTCCGGCCTGGGTTCTGGGCGTGCTGGGGCGAGGAACTGACGGCCATCGGGCCAGTCCCGCCATGCGGCTCCGGCTCCGCCGAAGCGCTGCCATCCCTCTTGAAACGTCCCTGCACTAGCGTCGCAACCTCTGGACCAGGCGCCCTTCCGGGTGAGCGGACGGACGGTGTCGGCGTGGTCGGGAACGCCCTGAATACGTCCCCGCGTGGTCGTGAGTGACCGGCGCTGGCTTCCCTCTCATCTCGCCGCCACTCGGCGCGCGTTCCGCGCCCCCTGCGCGCCGGCTCGATCCTGCGGCGGTCCGTGGAATTCCAGCACAGTGCCGCATCTCCAACAAGGCCAGTTGGTCAGGCTGTGACATCTGTGACTGCATGTGAGGGGCAGGTCACCGGGCGTGGGGCAACGTATCCCATATACCGGGCATACCCGAGCGAGTCGCCCACGTGCTCCGAGTGTCCCAGTCGCCATGATCAGGAGCGGAATGCTCGGTTCGGTAGGTCAATGTCCGATTCATTACTGTGCGGTAGCAGGTGGGAATGCGTGGTTTTGGGGTTGACATCGTGAGCAAACTCACATGTCGATCAGGAGGTCTTCGCTCCGTCGAAGGGGAATCGGATGTTTAGCCTGACGGTTTACACGAGGTGACACTCTGACAACCCGGCGTACCCGAGGCGGCCCCGGCGGCCTTGGGCCGCCCGAAGACGACAAGGTCCCGGTACAACGGTGAAGACGACGATGATGTTCCGCCCGATAGCCAATCCGCGGCGCACGACGCTGGTGCACCTGGAGGACACCGACGCCTTGCAGCCCCCGGAGCAGGAGCACCCCGTGGACCTCCCCACCCAGACCGCCAACCCCCGCCGCACGATCCTCATGGAGGCCCCGCCCTCCAGGACCCCGGCGAGCTGAACACACCCGAAGGGCCGCCCCTGTTCCCGGGGCGGCCCTCGTGCTTCCCCCGGGCACGTCCCCTCCCGTTCACCTCGGCCGCCTCGTCGCGCGAAGCCCGCCCCCCGTACCGGGATAGCCTGGGGTGTCAGACTTCGGACAGGTCAGGTGAGGGGCGCGAGGATCCCGTGCGTATCGCAAGGTTTTCCATCGACGGGAATGTCGCCTTCGGCGCGGTCGAGGGCGATCGGCCCGACCAGCTCGTCCTGGACATCATCAAGGGCATCCCGTTCGCGGACCACGAGCTGTCCGGTACGAAGGTCCCGCTGAACAAGGTGCGGCTGCTGCCGCCGGTGCTGCCCAGCAAGGTCATCGCCTTCGGGCGCAACTACGCCGAGCACGCGCGGGAACTCGGCAACGAGGTGCCCGACGAGCCGTTCGCCTTCCTCAAGCCGTCCACCTCCGTCATCGGCTCCGGCGACGACATCCAGTACCCCTCCTTCTCCCAGGAGGTGCACTACGAGGCCGAGCTGGCCGTCGTGATCGGCCGGCTGTGCCGGGAGGTCCCGCGCGAACGCGTCCAGGACGTCATCCTCGGCTACACCTGCGCCAACGACGTCACCGCCCGGGACGTGCAGAAGCGCGAGAAGCAGTGGGCGCGGGCGAAGGGCTTCGACACCGCCTGCCCGCTCGGCCCCTGGGTCGAGACCGGCCTCGACCTCGCCACCGCGTCCGATCTGACCCTCCAGCTCACGGTCAACGGCGCCCAGCGCCAGCTCGGCCGCACCAGCGAGATGATCCACTCCATCGAGGATCTGATCGTCAACATCACCGAGGCCATGACGCTGCTGCCCGGCGACGTCATCCTCACCGGCACCCCCGCTGGGGTCGGCCCGCTCAACGTCGGCGACGAGGTCGCCGTCAGCATCGAAGGCATCGGCACTCTCACCAACAAGGTTGTCAAGCGTGGCTAGCGCACCCGCCCCCGTACGCGTCCGTTTCTGCCCCTCACCCACCGGAAACCCCCATGTGGGCCTGGTGCGCACCGCCCTGTTCAACTGGGCGTTCGCCCGGCACCACCAGGGCACGCTGGTCTTCCGCATCGAGGACACCGACGCCGCCCGCGACTCCGAGGAGTCCTACGCCCAGCTGCTCGACGCGATGCGCTGGCTCGGCTTCGACTGGGACGAGGGCCCCGAGGTCGGCGGCCCGCACGCGCCCTACCGCCAGTCGCAGCGCATGGACATCTACGCCGACGTCGCCCAGAAGCTGCTCGACGCCGGCCACGCCTACCGCTGCTACTGCTCCCAGGAGGAGCTGGACTCCCGCCGCGACGCCGCCCGCGCCGCGGGCAGGCCGTCCGGCTACGACGGCCACTGCCGCGACCTCACCACCGCCCAGATCGAGGAGTACGAGGCCCAGGGCCGCACCCCGATCGTCCGCTTCCGTATGCCGGACGAGACGATCACCTTCACCGACCTGGTCCGCGGCGAACTGACCTTCACCCCGGAGAACGTCCCGGACTACGGGATCGTACGAGCCAATGGCGCTCCCCTCTACACGCTCGTGAACCCGGTCGACGACGCCCTCATGGAGATCACCCACGTCCTGCGCGGCGAGGACCTACTCTCCTCCACCCCACGCCAGATCGCCCTGTACAAGGCGCTGATCGAGCTGGGCATCGCCAAGGGCATCCCCGCCTTCGGCCACCTGCCGTACGTCATGGGCGAGGGCAACAAGAAGCTCTCCAAGCGCGACCCCCAGTCCTCCCTCAACCTCTACCGCGAGCGCGGCTTCCTGCCCGAGGGACTGCTCAACTACCTCTCCCTGCTGGGCTGGTCGTTCTCCGCCGACCGGGACGTCTTCTCCACCGAGGAGATGGTCGCCGCCTTCGACATCGCCGACGTGAACCCCAACCCGGCCCGCTTCGACCTCAAGAAGTGCGAGGCGATCAACGCCGACCACATCCGCCTGCTGGATGTGAAGGACTTCACCGAGCGCTGCGCCCCCTGGCTGCGGGCCCCCTTCGCCCCCTGGTCCCCCCAGGACTTCGACGAGTCCCGCTGGCAGGCCATCGCCCCGCACGCCCAGACCCGCCTCAAGGTCCTCTCCGAGATCACCGACAACGTCGACTTCCTCTTCCTGCCCGAGCCGGTCCTCGACGAGGCGAGCTGGACCAAGGCGATGAAGGACGGCTCGGACGCGTTGCTGCGCACGGCCCGCGAGAAGCTGGACGCCGCCGACTGGACCTCCGCCGAGTCCCTCAAGGAAGCCGTCCTGGCCGCCGGCGAGGCCCACGGCCTCAAGCTCGGCAAGGCCCAGGCCCCGGTCCGCGTCGCGGTCACCGGCCGCACGGTCGGCCTCCCGCTCTTCGAGTCCCTGGAGGTCCTGGGCCGGGAGAAGACCCTGTCCCGGATCGACACGGCCCTGGCCAGGCTCGCCGGCTAGCACCCGCAGCCCACGAGGGGCGGCACCCGGCGACGGGCGCCGCCCCTTCGCCGTTCGGGCCCCGGCCCCGGCCCCCGCGCGTTACCGTCGGATCATGAGCATCCGAGCCGTGGTCTGGGACGTGGACGACACCCTCTTCGACTACACCACCGCGGACCGGGCCGGCATGGCGAACCACCTGGCGGCCGAGGGACTGCTCGACGCCTACGGCGGTGCCGAGGCGGCACTCGTCCACTGGCGCGAGATCACCGACCGCCAGTGGGCCCGGTTCTCCGCCGGGGAGACGACCTTCGAGGAGCAGCGGCGCGACCGGGTACGGGTGTTCCTGGCACGCGACCTCACCGACACCGAGGCGGAGACCTGGTTCGCCCGCTATCTCGCCCACTACGAGGCCGCCTGGGCCCTCTTCCCCGATGTGCTGCCCGTCCTCGACGCCCTCGCCGCCAGCCACCGCCACGCGGTGCTCTCCAACTCCAGCCTCCACGTCCAGGACCACAAGCTGCGCGTCCTGGGCGTGCGCGACCGCTTCGAGGCCGTGCTGTGCGCCGCCGACCTGGGCGTCTCCAAACCCGAGTCCGCCGCGTTCTTCGCGGCCTGCGAGGCCCTCGCCCTGCCGCCGCACGAGGTCGCCTACGTCGGCGACCACCCGGAGATCGACGGACGCGGCGCGTTCGAGGCCGGGTTGCTGTCGGTGTGGATCGACCGGGCCGGAGCGCACCACACCGGCGAGGTGCCCACGGGCGGCCATCGGATCGCCTCGCTCGCCGAACTCCCCGCGCTGCTCGGCGCGGATACCCGTTTTGGAGCCCCGTCCACCTTCGGGTAATGTTCTTCCTGCGCCGCCGGGGAGCGGGCCGAGAGGCCGGACCCAGCGGGGCGAACTAGAACAAGATCCCCGCAAGGGCTTGCGTTCCAGTGGCCTATGGTGTAATTGGCAGCACGACTGATTCTGGTTCAGTTAGTCTTGGTTCGAGTCCAGGTAGGCCAGCTCGCAGAGCTCATCTGCAACCCGCGGATCAGATCCGCACAAGCCCCCGTTGTGTAGCGGCCTAGCACGCTGCCCTCTCACGGCAGTAGCGCCGGTTCGAATCCGGTCGGGGGTACAGATCCTTCCCGCGATGACAGCAGGGTCGCTCCCGCTGATGTCGATGCAGGATCGCTAGGGCCCCCGTTGTGTAGCGGCCTAGCACGCCGCCCTCTCAAGGCGGTAGCGCCGGTTCGAATCCGGTCGGGGGTACAAACTGGTCTAAACCACTTTGGTCTATGGTGTAATTGGCAGCACGACTGATTCTGGTTCAGTTAGTCTTGGTTCGAGTCCAGGTAGACCAGCTCGGATCTGCGGAAACGTATGATCCTCGCCCCCGTTGTGTAGCGGCCTAGCACGCTGCCCTCTCACGGCAGTAGCGCCGGTTCGAATCCGGTCGGGGGTACGGGACGATGGCTCTTCGCCTCAGCGGGTGCGCTGAGGTGGGGGGCCGTTTTCGTGTGTGCGGGTGGGGTGCGTGGCCGTCGTAACGCCGAGTGGTGGGTGAGTTCGGGTGTGCTGGCGGGTGCGGGTGGTGGGGGGTTCTCGCGCAGCTCCCCGCGCCCCTGAGGGGGGCCGGGGTGTCGTTTCCCGGATGCGAGGCGGCGTTTTTCGCGCCCGACGGGTGTGATCCCTGCCGTGGGGAAAAGGGGCCGCGGCGTTGAGGCCCCTTCTCGTCCTCCCGGGGGTCAGCCGGTGCGGCGCAGGGCCTCGGAGAGGCGCCCTGCCGCGTCGATCACCGCTTGGGCGTGCATACGGCCCGGGTGGCGGGTGAGACGCTCGATCGGGCCCGAGACGGAGACAGCGGCCACCACGCGGTTGGACGGGCCGCGAACCGGCGCGGACACCGAGGCGACGCCGGGCTCGCGCTCGCCGATCGACTGGGCCCAGCCCCGGCGGCGTACGCCCGACAGGGCCGTGGCCGTGAAGCGGGCGCCCTGGAGGCCGCGGTGCAGGCGCTCCGGCTCCTCCCAGGCCATGAGGATCTGGGCAGAGGAGCCCGCCTTCATCGTGAGCGTCGAGCCGACCGGCACCGTGTCCCGCAGTCCGGACAGCCGCTCCGCGGCGGCGACGCAGATCCGCATGTCGCCCTGGCGGCGATAGAGCTGGGCGCTCTCGCCCGTGACATCCCGCAGATGCGTGAGGACCGGGCCGGCCGTGGCGAGCAGCCGGTCCTCGCCCGCCGCCGCCGCCAGCTCGGCCAGACGCGGGCCCAGGATGAAACGGCCCTGCATGTCGCGCGCCACCATGCGGTGGTGTTCCAGGGCCACGGCCAGGCGGTGAGCCGTGGGTCGAGCCAGTCCGGTGGCCGTGACCAGACCCGCGAGGGTGGCCGGACCGGACTCCAGAGCACTCAGGACGAGGGCCGCCTTGTCCAGAACGCCGACGCCGCTACTGTTGTCCATGCAACGATATTCGCGTCTCACTCTGTGAAACGCAAGTTCAATTTTTCGTGGAACGCGCCACTCTGGATATCACGAAGGCATAGCGGCCCGCGGACTCAAGGGGCCTGGTGACGGGCGCCCGGACCGAGGGGGAGGGCGCGCCGCCGCCTCCATGATCTCTAGTTGGGTCGGCGCGGAGTGCGTCGATCGGAGGGAAAGCGATGGGTAGGACACTCGCGGAAAAGGTCTGGGACGACCATGTCGTCCGGCGCGCGGAGGGCGAGCCCGACCTTCTCTACATCGATCTGCACCTGCTGCACGAGGTGACCAGCCCGCAGGCGTTCGACGGCCTCCGCAAGAGCGGGCGCCGGGTGCGCCGGCTCGACCTGACCATCGCCACCGAGGATCACAACACCCCCACCCTCGACATCGACAAGCCCATCGCGGACCCGGTCTCCCGCGTCCAGCTGGAGACGCTGCGCAAGAACTGCGCCGACTTCGGGGTGCGGCTGCACCCGCTCGGCGATGTCGAGCAGGGCGTCGTCCATGTGGTCGGCCCGCAGCTCGGGCTGACCCAGCCCGGCACCACCGTGGTCTGCGGCGACTCGCACACCTCTACGCACGGCGCCTTCGGCGCGCTGGCGTTCGGCATCGGCACCTCGCAGGTCGAGCATGTGCTGGCCACCCAGACGCTGCCGCTGGCCCGCCCGAAGACCATGGCGATCACGGTCAGGGGCGAGCTGCCCGACGGGGTCACCGCCAAGGACCTGATCCTGGCGATCATCGCGAGGATCGGCACCGGCGGCGGCCAGGGCTACATCCTGGAGTACCGGGGCGAGGCCATCGAGAAGCTCTCGATGGAGGCCCGGATGACCATCTGCAACATGTCCATCGAGGCCGGCGCCCGCGCGGGCATGATCGCCCCCGACGAGACCACCTTCGCCTACCTCAAGGGCCGCGCCCACGCCCCCGAGGGCGCCGACTGGGACGCCGCCGTCGAGTACTGGAAGACGCTGCGCACGGACGACGACGCCGAGTTCGACGCCGAGGTGGTCATCGAGGCCGCCGAGCTGTCGCCGTTCGTCACCTGGGGCACCAACCCCGGGCAGGGCGCCCCGCTTTCGGCCGAGGTCCCCGACCCGGCTTCGTACGAAGACGCCTCGGAGCGGTTCGCCGCCGAAAAGGCCCTGGAGTACATGGGGTTGGCGGCCGGACAGCCGCTGCGCTCCATCAACGTGGACACCGTCTTCGTAGGTTCCTGCACCAACGGGCGGATCGAGGATCTGCGCGCCGCCGCCGAGATCCTCAAGGACCGCAAAGTCGCCGACGGGGTACGGATGCTGGTCGTGCCGGGCTCCGCGCGGGTCGGGCTCCAGGCCGTCTCCGAGGGGCTGGACACGGTCTTCAAGGACGCCGGCGCCGAATGGCGGCACGCGGGCTGCTCGATGTGCCTGGGCATGAACCCGGACCAGCTGGCCCCGGGCGAGCGCTCCGCTTCCACGTCCAACCGCAACTTCGAGGGGCGGCAGGGCAAGGGCGGCCGTACGCATCTGGTGTCTCCGCAGGTCGCCGCCGCGACCGCCGTGCTGGGGCACCTGGCCTCCCCGGCCGACCTGACCGACGACCGCACGCCCGCTGGAGTCTGAACCGCCATGGAAGCATTCACCACCCACACCGGCCGGGTCGTCCCGCTGCGCCGCAGCAATGTGGACACCGACCAGATCATCCCTGCTCACTGGCTCAAGAAGGTGACCAGGGACGGGTTCGAGGACGGGCTGTTCGAGGCCTGGCGCAAGGACCCGGCCTTCGTGCTCAACCAGCCCGAGCGGGAGGGGGCGACCGTGCTGGTCGCCGGACCCGACTTCGGCACCGGTTCCTCCCGTGAGCACGCCGTCTGGGCGCTCCAGAACTACGGCTTCAAGGCCGTGATCTCGTCGCGTTTCGCCGATATCTTCCGCGGTAACTCACTCAAGAACGGCCTGCTCACGGTCGTTCTGGAGCAGAAGATCGTGGACGCGCTGCTGGAGCAGGCCGAGCGCGACCCGCAGGCCGAGGTGACCGTCGACCTTGAGGCCCGCGAGGTGCGCGCCGAGGGCATCACCGCCTCCTTCGAGCTGGACGAGAACTCCCGCTGGCGGCTGCTCAACGGCCTGGACGACATCTCCATCACCCTCCAGAACGAGGCGGACATCGCCACGTACGAGACGGGGCGGCCCGAGCACAAGCCGCGCACGCTCACCCTGTGAGCCGGGCGGGTCCCCCGGGGCCCGCTCGAAGGTCGAGTTTCGGCCACCCAACCTCCCGGGGGGGTGGCCCGCCCCGCCGCCGGCGCGGGGGGGGGGCGGGGAGATAGACACCGCGCGCGCGGGGCGGGGGGGGGGGGGGCGGAGCGCGCGCGCGCCCCGCGCG
>NZ_JBHYUG010000040.1:0-69485 GCF_042749375.1 Streptomyces sp. NPDC059477
GGGGGGGTGGGCGGGCTCTTGCGGGCGCCGGGGGCGTGTGTCTAGCGGGGGTGGGGGTTGGGTGCCGCCCGGCTACGCCGCTCGTCAGGTGCCGCCGTACCCGCGCGGGGCTTTTCAGGTGCGGGGCAGGCGCAGGGTCAGCAGCTGGAAGGGGCGCAGGCTCAGCACCAGCGCGCCGTCCCGCTCGGCCGGCCGTTCCTCGTCGAGGAGCGGACGTTCCAGCAGGTCCGTCAGTACGGCCCGGTCGGCGGCCACGCCATCGACCCGGAGTGTGGTGTGGGCCCGGCCGCCGTTGGCCTCGTACAGCCGGACCACCAGGTCACCGCTGCGGTCGTCGGCGAGCTTCACGGCACTGACCACCACGGCGTCGTTGTCCACGCTGACCAGCGGGGCGACCCGCTGCGCGGATCCCGTGACCCGCCGCTCGGGCAGGTTGGCCCGGTAGCCCTCGCGTACCGCGTCACCGATCGTGGCGCCCGGCACCAGCGCGTGGTGGAACCGGTGCACACCCTGGTCGGTCTCCGGGTCGGGGTAGCGCGGCGCCCGCAGCAGGGAGGCCCGGACGGTCGTCGTGGTGCCCCCGTCGGCGCCGGTACGCACCGCGCGGGTCACATCGTGGCCGTACGTGGCGTCGTTGACGACGGCGACGCCGAAGCCCGGCTCGTCGACGTGCACGAAACGGTGGTTGCAGGCCTCGAACTTGGCCCACTCCCAGCTGGTGTTCTGGTGGGTGGGCCGGTAGGTGTGCCCGAACTGGGTCTCGGAGGCGTACCGGTCGGCCTTCACATCCAGCGCGAAGGCCAGTTTGAGGAACTTCTCCGTCTCGTGCCAGTCCACCTCGGTGGCGATGTCGAGCCGCTTGGCGCCCGCCGGGACGGTGAGCCACTGGGTGACGGTCGAGTGGCCGAAGGCCCGCTCGATCCGCACCGCGCCGCCCTCGACGACCAGTGCGCTCACGTCGGTCAGGTCGCGCCCGACGTTGCGGTAGAAGGCGTCGACGTCCCAGGCGTCCCACTGGTTCGGGAAGTCCGGGTGGAGCTGGAGCAGGTTGGCCGCCTGCCCCGGCGCGACGGCCTCGCGCCCGGCCTCGTGGTCGTAGGCGGAGACGACCAGGCCACGCGCGTCGATCTCGACCCGCAGCCGGTCGTTCTCCAGGACGTAGCCGCCCTCGGCGCGCGGCACGGGGGTCACCGCGCCGCCCTGTCCGTGTGCGGCGGCGCCCAGCGCGGGGGCGGAGCCACGCTCGTGCGGGGCGGAGTTGAAGACCAGCTCCACGCTCCCCTCCCCCGCCAGGGCCCGCTGTGCCGCCCCGATGATCTGCTCCAGCTCGTCCGCCAGCCGGGCGTAGGTCTCGCGCGCCTCCCGGTGCACCCAGGCGATGGACGACCCGGGCAGGATGTCGTGGAACTGGTGGAGCAGCACCGTCTTCCAGATCCGGTCCAGATCCTCGTGCGGATAGCTGAATCCGGTCCGTACGGCGGCGGTGGCGGCCCACAGCTCGGCCTCGGTGAGCAGTGACTCGCTGCGGCGGTTGCCGCGCTTGGTCTGCGCCTGGCTGGTGAGGGTGGCCCGGTGCAGTTCGAGGTACAGCTCGCCCACCCATACCGGCGGATCGGGGTACTCGGCCTCGGCCTGGGTGAAGAACTCCTGCGGTGTCTCCCACACGACCTTCGGGGCGCCGTCGAGGCTGCGCATCCGGGCCGCCTTGGCGACCATCTCGCGGGTGGTGCCGCCGCCGCCGTCGCCGAATCCGGTCGGCGCCAGGGAGCGGGTCGCCGCGCCCTTCTCCTTGAAGTTGCGTGCCGCGTGGGCGAGTTGGCTGCCGGTCATCTCGCAGTTGTAGGAGTCGACGGGCGGGAAGTGGGTGAAGATGCGGGTGCCGTCGATGCCTTCCCAGGTGAAGGTGTGGTGCGGGAAGGAGTTGGTGCGGCTCCAGGAGATCTTCTGGGTGAGCAGCCGGTTGGAGCCGGCCGCCTTGATGATCTGCGGCAGACCGGCGGCGAACCCGAAGGTGTCGGGGAGCCAGACCTCGTCGCTCTCGATCCCGAACTCTTCGAGGAAGAACCGCTTGCCGTGCACGAACTGCCGGGCCATGGCCTCCGAGCCCGGCATGTTGGTGTCGGACTCCACCCACATCCCGCCCGTGGGCACGAACCGGCCGTCGGCGACGGCCTTCTTCACCTTGGCGTAGACCTCGGGCCGCCGCTCCTTGAGCCAGGCGAACTGCTGCGCCTGGCTCATGGTGAAGACGAAGTCCGGCTCCTGCTCCAGGAGCGCGGTCATGTTGGAGGCCGTCCGGGCGACCTTGCGGACCGTCTCGCGCAGCGGCCACAGCCAGGCGGAGTCGATGTGCGCGTGGCCCACGGCGCTGATGCGGTGCGCGGCCGGGCCGGCCGGCGTGGCCAGCACACCGGCGAGTTCGTCGCGGGCGGCCTGTGCGGTCCCGCCGACGTCCTGGAGGTCGACGGCGTCCAGGGCGCGGGCGACCGCGCGCAGGATCTCCCAGCGGCGGGCGCCTTCCAGGGGCAGCTCGGCCATGAGTTCGCCGAGCACCTCCAGGTCCATGACGAGGTTCCACACGGTCTCGTCGAACACCGCGAGCCGCATGTCCCCCAGCACGTACTGCGGCTGGTCGCCCGCGGTCTCCTTGTCGCCGAGGTGCGTCGGCTGGAACGGCGGCCGGTCGACGCCGTCGATGTCCGGGTTGGAGGCCGCCTCGATCCGCCAGTGCACCCGCTCGCCGCCGGCCACGGGCGCGCCGACGCGGACGTAGTCGTTGCGCGGGTGCAGGCCCTTCACCGGGGTGCCGTCCGGGAGGTGGACGAGGCCCTCGCACTGGAAGCCGGGGGTGCGCGGCGTGAAGCCGAGGTCGAGGACGGCCTCGACGGTCAGGCCCACCCATTCCTCGGGCACGGTGCCGCTCACGTCGAACCAGCTGGTCCCCCAGGGCGCGCCCCACGCGGTGCCGGGGGCGATCGGGCGGGTGTCCGCCGTCAGCCCTTCGGCGACGGGGACGGGCTCGCCGGTGGTGGACCAGATCTCGACGGACAACGGGATCGACAGGGGGTGGACCGCCGGGCGGATGCGCTCTCTGAGAACGCGTTCGAGGCGGGCTTCGACCAGCTTCCGGTCGTCGTGCATAAGAGAAGGTCTCCTGTTGCGGCAGGGGTGGGGGGAGGGACGGTGAGGGGCGTGCGAGGGGACTCGTCGGGGGCGGGGTCAGGGCGCGGTGGCCGGGTCGGAGCGCGGGGCGCGGTCCGGCCGCGGGAGCGGGGTCACAGCACGGGGGCGGGCCGTTCGCAGGTGCTCGTCACCGGGAGGGCGCGTTCCTCGGCGGCGGCGTCCAGGAGGGTGAGCATCACGTCCAGGACATGGGCGGCGAGTTCGGCGGAGGCCCGGTGCGGGCTCCCGGCCTCCAGCGCCCCGGCCAGGTCGGCGAGTCCGGTGCCCCGGCCCGCCTCCTGGTAGCCGGCGGTCACGGGCAGCGGCTGCCAGCCGTCACCGCTGTGGATCTCGACGGGGCCCGCGAACCCGTTGGGGTCCGGCACGGACAGCGAGGCCTCGGTGCCGTGCACCTCGATCCGGGGCAGGTGGGCGGCGCGTACGTCGAAGCTCATGATCAGCGTGGACAGGGCCCCGCCCGCGTGCTCCAGGACGCCGGTGATGTGGGTGTCCACCTCGACCGGGAACGTCTGCCCGGCGCGCGGTCCGCTGCCGATGGTCCGCTCGGCGCGCGGCCGGGAGGAGGCACCGGTCACCTTCACCACCGGGCCGAGCAGATGGACCAGCGCGGAGAGGTAGTAGGGGCCCATGTCGAGCAGTGGGCCGCCGCCCGGCCGGTAGTAGAACTCGGGGTCCGGGTGCCACCTCTCGTGCCCGGCGCTCGTCATGAACGCCGTGGCCGACACCGGAGTGCCGATCAGCCCGTCGTCGACCGCCTTGCGGGCGGTCTGCGTCGCGGTGCCGAGCACGGTGTCGGGGGCGCAGGCGACCCGGAGCCCCGCCTCGCGCGCCGCCGTGAGCACCGCGTCGGCCTCCTTGCGGTCCGCCGCGAGGGGCTTCTCCCCGTACACGTGCTTTCCGGCCGCGAGCGCGGTGAGCGCCACCTCCGCGTGCGCGGCGGGGATGGTCAGATTGAGTACGGCGTCCACGTCGTCCCTGGCCACCAGGTCGGCCACGGTAGGCGCCACGGCCACCTCGTGCCCGACCCGGGCGGCGACCGACTCGGCGCGGCCCCGGTCCAGGTCGGTGACGGCCGTGAGCCGTACCGACGTCAGCCGCTCCAGGGTGGCCAGATACTCGCCGCTGATCTTCCCCGCGCCCACGATGCCGATCCTCAGCGGCTCGCCCACAGCAGTCCCCTTTCGGTGAGCGTGCGCACCTGCGGCACGTCGAAGTCGTCGGGCTTGTGCCCGATGGTCGAGACGAACACCCGGCCCGCGCCCCAGGTCCTGGTCCACACGGCGGGCATCACCGCGGGCCGGTCACGCAGCTCGTCGGGCGGGAAGGTGGTGGTGGCGAGCACGTCGATGTACGGGTCGGTGAGCACCCAGTACTGCTCGGTGTGCACGTCGAAGTCCGTCAGGCCCGCGATGACCGGGTGCTCGGCGTGCTCGGGGGCCAGGGTCACGGTGTGGTCGTGGAAGCCCGGCGGATGCATCACGAACCGCCCGCCGGTCAGCAGGTGGTAGCCGTGGTCGAGGAAGCTGTCGACGATGCCGCCGTGCCAGCCGGCGAGGCCCGTCCCCGCGGCGACCGCGGCGGCCAGCCCGGCGCTCTGCTCACGGGTCAGGGTGCCCATGGTCCAGCATTGGACAACGATGTCATTGGCTGCGACACGCTCCGCGTCCTCGTAGACCGCGAGGTCCTCGCTGGTCTCGACGGCGAAGCCCTGTTCCTTGAGGAACGGGACGAACATGTCGCTGATGGTCACGGGCTGATGCCCGTCCCAGCCGCCGCGGACGACCAGCGCCCGTCGGGTGTGGGTGGTCAAGTGGATACACGCTCCCTTTCGGCGCCGCGTGGGACAGATACGGCGGTCGAAGTGGTGAGTGGGGTGGGAAGGACACCCAGCGAAGCGGACCGAAGCGGGAGGTGTTCCTGTTCGGGCGGGTACTGGGTGGTGGTACCGGGTTGGTACTGGGTGATGCTGGGTGGTGATGCGAAGTGGTGCGTACTGGTGGCGAGTAGTGGTTCTCTCGGAAGGTATGAACCGCCGTCATCGTTTGTCAATACGTTGGACTAACTCCGCCGCGGCTCTTGCCGACGCATGGGAAAGCGCTGTAGTTCTCCCGTCGCGGCCCCGCCGAGGGTCCCTCGCATCCTCGGCGCGAGGGACCCCCTTCACCCATTGCGTACGCAAACGAGGCTACGCCCGGTGACCGGACAGCCGGGCGAGGAGCCCGATCTCCGGTGCCAGCACGCCGGGCTGCCCGAGGGACCGGAAGTCGGCCTCGACCGCCGCCAGGTCGAGGGTCCCGGCACGTACCGCCTGGTACCGGACAGCGGACCACAGGAACACGTCGAGGCTGTCGTACCGCGTATGGCCCTCCACGACCTGCTCTTCGTGGAACCACAGCGCGACCTTGCCGCTGGTGAGCATGACGTAGTAGTTGCTTGAGCCGTCGCAGCCGAGGGACCACACCTCGTCACCCGACAGCTCCGTCTCGTAGTCGGAGTCCAGGATCTGGCAGTCGTTGGCCGCGAAGTCGAAGGCGTACGACCAGTCGTAGATGTCGAGGAACTGCGCAAGGCCGCCCGAGCGGACCTTGCGATCGAAAACGGCCAACGCGGTCGCGGCCTCGTGCGGGAGCCGGGACAGGAACGGGGCGATCGGCCGGGTCGGGGCCGGTATGTCCACCCGGGGTGCGTCGGGGAACCAGCGCGCCAGATCGGCGTCGAGACTCCGGTCCACGTACCCGGTCAATTGGTCAGCGGTGAGAGACATGCGGGGAGGGTAGCCGGGTGCGCATCCCGGCCGGTGACACCATCGGCGAGGACGGCGGGGCGGGGCCCGAGCACCCCTGCTCGGGCGCCGCCCCCGCGCATCACACCCTGCTCAGGTGGTCCTCCACCCCCTCACGCCGTCCGGAGGACAGCGCGGCCAGGCCCACCAGGTCGTCGGCCTGGGCGTCGGGCACCTCGTGGTCGAAGCGGGCGAGTCCGCGCACCCGCAGCGAGACCACGCCCAGCAGCAGGATCGCGGCCCCCAGCAGCACATACAGCAGCCCGATGCCCCGGCCGGTCCCGGTGCCGAGGACGGCGCCCACCGTGTCGGCGAGGGCGCCGCCGGAGGTCATCAGCGGACCCAGCAACTCGGTGCCGAGCGGGGCGATCACCAGAAAGCCGACCGGCAGGGTGGACCAGGCGACGAGCTGGTTGAGGGCCATCACCCGGCCATGGAACCTTTGCGGGACCTTGACCTGCACGATCGTCAGATAGATGCCGTTGAGCAGGGACAGTGACGCGGACATCCCGAACACCCCGGCGCCGACCACGAGCAGATCGGGCCGCAGCCCGGTCAGGGCGCAGAACAGGGCGAGGACCGGGACGACCAGGAGCATGCCCCGCATCCGGCGGCGCCGGGGACCTCCCCACAGCCCCATCGCCAGCCCGCCCACGACCGCGCCCAGGCCCCCGGCGAGGGAGACCGAGGCCACCGAGGCGAGCGAGGAGAAGCCGAGGACCAGCGGCGAGATCATCTGGAAGAGCACCGGCAGGAACAGATTGAGCACCGCGAAGAAGACCAGCATGGCCCGGAAGCCCCGCTCCGCGACGACCAGCCGGAACCCCGCCACGATCTCCTGACGCAGGGTCTCGCGGCGGGTGGCGGGCAGCGTACGGGGGAACCGCACGGTCAGCAGGACGGTCGCGGCGACCGCGTAGCTGATCACGTCCAGGAGCAGCACCCCGCCGATACCGATCGCGGCGAGCAGCCCGACGGCGGCCAGCGGGGCCACGACCTGGGCGATGCCGCCGGAGATCTGGACGACTCCGTTGGCGTGACCGAGGTAGCGCTTGGGGACGAGTTGCGGGATGGCCGACTGGAAGGCGAGGCGCTGTCCGGTCAGGGACACGGACAGGACGGCCATCAGCGCCCCCACGTGCCAGGGGTGCAGGGCGCCGAAGGCGTGCAGCAGGGCGAGGGCGGCCTCCGTCGAGCCGGAGACCAGGGTGGTGACGAGCATGACCCGGCGCCGGTCGACACGGTCCACGAGACTGCCGAGGACGGGCGCGGCGAGCAGTCCGGGCACGATGCCGAGGACGGCGAACAGGCCGAACCAGGCCACGGAGCCGGTGGTGAGGTAGATCCACAGCGGCAGCGCGAATTCGGTGAGCGCGGAACCGGTCTGGGAGACCGTCTGGGACGCGGCGACGGCGACGAAGCGGCGGGTGTCACGACGGGTGCGGACCCGCCCATCGGCATCGGCGGCGGCATCGGCTTCACCGGCCGCCGCCGGCTCGTGGTGATGGGCCCCGTCCAGCCACCAGGTGGCCCCGGCCGGACGCCCCTGACGGGTCAGGCCCTCCGGCTCCCGCGCGTCCGCGGCCGACTCCCGCACCGCCGGATGGACGGTGGTGACGATCTCGGCGAGTTCGGCGGCCCGGTGCTTGAGGAAGTAGTGGCCGGCCTCGTCGAGCACGGCCACCGCGGTCGTCGGCCCGACGAACCCCCATTCACGGAACCGTTCGCGGTGGAACTCGGTGCCCGGGTCCGCCGAGCCGACGACGGAGACCACGGGGCCGCTGAGCCGGGCGGGCGGCTGGGCGAGCCGCTCGGTGAAGTACGCCTCGGCGGCCCGGGAGTCCTCCCGCACATTGCGGACGACGGTGGTCACCTGCTCGGGTTCGAGCCCTTCGAGGTCGGCGCCCATCGACCGCAGCCAGTTGAGATGGAGCCGCCCGCTGCGCCGCCGGTCGAGGACGGAGAACCGGGACAGCAGACCGAGCAGCCCCTCGGTGGGCCGGGCGAAGGGGAAGATGCCGCCGAGATAGACGGCGGCGGGCTCACGTCCGGCGGCGGCCAGCAGCCGGGCCGTCTCGACGGCGAGTGCGGCACCCACCCCGCAGTGCCCGTAGACGGCGACCGGTCCGGGTACGGACTCCAGCACCTCGTCCGCGCAGCGCCGGGCCACCTCCGCCAGCGGCAGTGACTCCTCCGACATGCCGAGGTCGTGGCCGGGCACGGCGACGGCGTGCAGCGCCACACCGTCCGGCAGGGCATCGGCGAGCGGCTGGTAGACGACGGCACTGCCACCCCCGTACGGCAGACAGACCAGGGAGAGGGTGACCTCTCGCCCGGGCCGGGGCGGGGTGAGCCGGTGCAGCAGGCGGCGTGGGCCGCGCTCCTGCCCGGTGCGGTCGGCGAGGGCGGCGACGGCCGCGACCGTGCGGTGCTGGAAGACATCCATGAGGGTGATGCCGGCCTCGGGGCCGAGCAGCCGGCGCAGGGACGCGACCATCCGCATGGCGAGCAGGGAGTGTCCGCCGAGGTCGAAGAAGTCGTCGTGCGCGCCGACGCGTTCGAGCCCGAGCAGGTCGGCCCACAGGGCGGCGACGGTCCGTTCGGCGTCGGTGCGCGGCTCGATGTGGTCGGCGCCCTCGCCGGGGCCGGGCCGTCCGGGCTCCGGCAGGGCCCGCCGGTCGGTCTTTCCGTGGGCCTGACGGGGCAGCTCGCCGAGCACGACGAAACGGGAGGGGACCAGGTAGTCGGGGAGGTGCTCGGCGAGCAGGCGGCGCAGTTCGGCGGCGGGCGGGGGCGGGGTGTCCGGGTCGGCGGGCACGAGGTAGCCGACGAGGATGAGTCCGTCCGCGGGGCCGCGCGCGGCGGCCACGGCCTGTCCGACGCCGGGCAGCCGCGCCAGATGCGCCTCGACCTCGCCCAGTTCGACCCGGTAGCCGCGGATCTTGACCTGGTCGTCGCCGCGCCCGAGGAACTCGACGGTGCCGTCGGGGCGGTGCCGGGCGAGGTCGCCGGTGCGGTACATGCGGGGCGGTGTCGGCCCCGGCGGGTCCTGGACGAAGGGGTCGGGCCGGAAGCGGGCGGCCGTGAGGTCGGGCAGGTGGAGATAGCCGCGGGCCAGCCGGTCGCCGCCGATCCACAGCTCGCCGACCGCTCCCGGCGGCACCGGGGCGCCCTGGGCGTCGAGGAGGTAGACGCGGGCACCGGGCAGCGGCCGGCCGATGGGGGTGGTGGGCCCCTCGGCGGGGCGGTCGGGGTCGATCAGATGGGTGGTGGCACCGACCGTCGCCTCGGTGGGCCCGTAGTGGTTGACGACCCGGCAGCCGGTACGGGCCCCCGCCCGCGCCAGACCCCGGCTCCACTCCCAGCCGGACGCCTCCCCGCCGAGGATCAGCAGCCGCCGGGGCAGCAGTTCGGCGGGGTCGTCGACCTCGGCGGTGAGGGCGGCGAGATGGGAGGGGGTGAGTTTGACGCAGTCGATGCGGTGCCGGGCGAGGTGGGCGGCGAGTTCGGGGCCGGGGGTGCGGGGCGGGAGCAGGTGCAGGGTGCCGCCCGTGGTGAGGGACAGATAGAGCGTGGTGAGGCCGAAGTCGAAGGCGAGCGACTGGAGGAGCAGATAGCGGGCGCCGTCGGTCAGTCCGGCCTCGGCGAACCGCTGCCGCGCCCCGTCGAGATAGGTGAGCACCTGCCGGTGCTGCACCGCGACGCCCTTGGGGGTGCCGGTGGACCCCGAGGTGTAGATGACGTACGCGAGATGGTCCGGTCCGGCCCCGCCCTCCGGGTCGGGCGGGGTGTCCGGCGCGGCGGCGAGCGGCCCCGCCGGGTCGTCCAGCAGGAGTACGGGGCTGTCGGCGCCGTCCAGCAGGGCGCGATGGGCGGCGGTGGTGACCAGGACGACCGGGGCGGAGTCGGTGAGCATGTGCGCGAGGCGGCGCGGGGGCTGCTCCGGGTCGAGCGGGACGTACGCGGACCCGGCCTTGAGGACGGCGAGCAGGGCGACGGCCTGCTCGATGCCCTGGTCGAGGCAGACACCGACCAGGGCATCGGGGCGGGCGCCCGCGTCGCGCAGCACATGGGCGAGCCGGTTGGCCCGCCGGTCCAGGGCGGCGTAGGTGAGGGTGTGTCCGTCGTGGACGAGGGCGGTGGCGTCGGGGGTGCGGGCGGCCTGGGCGGTGACGGCGTCGGCGAGGGTCGCCGCGCGGGGGGTGGCGGTGCCGGTGTCGTTCCATTCGGTCAGGACGCGGTGGCGTTCGGCGGGGCCGAGCAGTTCCAGGGTGCCGACGGGGGCGTGCGGGTCGGCGGCGGCTCCGGCGAGGACGCGTTGCCAGTGCTCGGCGAGCCGGGCGGCGGTCCGCGGGTCCCACAGGTCGGTGCGGTAGGTGAGGAAGGCGTCGAGTCCGTCGTCGGTCTCGGTGCAGTACAGGCCGAGGTCGAGATGGACCCCGGTGCCGTGGAACGGGAAGGTGCGCCACTCCAGGTCGCGGGGCGCGAATCGCTGGGCGCGATGGTTCTGGAGCGCGAAGGACACCTGGAACAGGGGCGGGCGGCTGACATCGCGCGGCAGGTCCAGGGCCTCCACGAGGCGCTCGAAGGGGGTGTCCTGGTGCTGCTGGGCGCCCAGGGCGGCGGCCCGGACCCGGGCGAGGACGGTGTGGAAGTCGGGGGACGGCCCGTCGGGGAGGTCGGCGCTCAGGTCGGCCCGCAGCGGGAGCATGGTGCTGAACAGGCCGATCACCCCCTCGGTCGCCTCGCTGGGACGGCCCGCGAACGGCGTGCCGACCGCGAAGTCCGGCTGCCCGGACCAGCGTCCGAGCACGACCTGGAAGGCGGCGAGGAGCGTCATGTAGAGGGTGGCGCCCCGGGCCCGGGACAGCGCGCGGGCGGCGGCGTACGTCGCCGGGTCGAGCCGGAAGGTGTGGGTGGCGCCGCCGGGCCCCGGCAGGGCGGGCCGGGGCCGGTCGGTGGGCAGTTCGAGCGCGGGCACGCCGGTCATCGCGTCACGCCAGTACCGCAGACCGTCCCGCGCGGCCGGGAGTTCCTGGCGCTCGCGCTGCCAGTGGGCGACATCGGCGTAGCTGACGGGCAGCGGCGCGCGGACGGGCTCGGCGCCCCGCACCAGGTCCTGGTGCCCGGCGAGGAGTTCGTCGAGCAGCAGGGACGCGGACCAGCCGTCGCCGGTGAGATGGTGCTGGCAGACGGCGAGGACATGGTCGTCGGCGGCGAGGCGCAGCAGCAGCGCGCGGACCAGGGGCCCGGCGGCGAGGTCGAAGGGCCGGGCGACCTCGGCTTCGACCTCGGCGCGTGCGGCGGCCTCCCGCTCCTCCTCGGGGAGCGCGCTCAGGTCCAGGGTGCGCCAGGGCACGGTGAAGGTGTCCGGCGGCGCGATCCGCAGCAGCGGGCCGCCGTCGTCATCGGCCGGGAAGGACGCCCGAAGCGTCTCGTGCCGTACGGCGGTCAGCCGCAGCGACCCGGCGAGCGCGTCGGCGTCGAGCGCGCCCCGCAGCCGTCCGGCGATGGGCAGCACGTAGGCGGCGGTGCCGGGGGTGAGCTGCTCCACGAACCAGAGGCGTTCCTGGGCGAGGGACAGGGGCGCGGGGGTGCCGGGCGGACGCGGAGGGACGGACGGCGTACGGGTGCCGGAGGCGGGGCGATCGCGGAGGCGGGCGGCGAGGAGGGCCTTCTGTTCGGGGGTGAGGGTGCGGCGGGGTCGGGGGGAGGGGGGTGAGGGCGGGGCCGGGACCGGCGCGGGCACGGTCGTCGGGATGGGCATCCCCTGGTCCAGGGGGGCGGGCGCGGGCCGGTCCGAGAGGGCCATCAGTGCTCCTCCGCCAGCAGTTCGAGGGTGACGGCGTCGGCGACGGCGGCGACGGTGGGGGCCTCGTAGAAGATGTGCAGCGGCACTTCGGCGCCGAGGCGGTCGCGGATGCGGGCGGCGACCTGGGTGATCGTCAGGGAGTGGGCGCCGAGGTCGAAGAGGTCGTCGTCCAGGCCGAGGGACGTGAGCCCGAGCACTTCGCGCCAGATGGCGGCGACCTCGGTGGTGACCTCGTCCCAGGGGTCGTCGTCGGGGCGGGGCGCGGTGCCGTCGGGTGTCCCGGCCGCGCCGGGTATCTCGGCGGCGTCGGGGGCCGGCAGGTCGCGGTCGGGTTCGGGCAGGGCGCGCCGGTCGGTCTTGCCGTTGGGGGTGAGCGGGAGCGCGGGCAGCGCGTGGACGGCACCCGGCAGCATCACGGCGGGCAGCGTGAGGGCGAGGAAGGCGCGCAGTTCGGAGAGGGTGGGGACGGGGACGCCCGGCCGCCAGACGGGGTACACGGTCAGGATCTGTCCGCCCGGGGCGTCGGGGGTGCCGCGTACGGCGACAGCGGCGGCGGCCACGGACGGGTGCTCCTGGACGCGGGCCTCGATCTCGCCCGGCTCGATGCGGTGACCCCGTAGCTTCACCTGGTCGTCCAGGCGGCCCAGGCAGTCGAGGGCGCCGTCGGGGCGGACCCGGGCGAGGTCGCCGGTGCGGTAGAGGCGGGTGCCGGTCGCCGGGTCGGTGACGAACCGTTCGGCGGTCAGGGCGGACCGGTCACGGTAGCCGCGGGCCAGGCCCGCGCCGCCGAGGGCGAGTTCGCCGAGGACTCCGTGGGGCGCGGGCCGTCCGCAGCGGTCCAGGACGAGGGCGGTGGTCCCGGCGATCGGGCGGCCGATGGTGATCTCCGCGGGCGACGGGGGCACTTCGGCGGCGGTGGACCAGATGGTGGTCTCGGTGGGGCCGTAGACGTTCCAGAGCCGTCCGACCCGGTCGCGCAGGACGCGGGCGAGCGGCAGGGGCAGTGCCTCGCCGCCGCTGAGGGCGGTGAGACCGGGGGCGTCGAGCCCCGCGTCCAGCATCAGGCGCCAGCCGGACGGGGTGGCCTGGAGATGGGTGACCGCGTGCCGCGCGACCAGGCCGGTGAGGGCCCGGCCGTCGCGCACCTGTCTCTCGTCGGCGAGGATCACCCGGCCGCCGGTGATCAGCGGCAGCAGGAGTTCCAGCGCGGAGATGTCGAAGGAGAGGGAGGTGACGGCGAGCCAGACGTCTGTGGGACGGGACGCCAGCGACGTACGGAAGGCGAGCAGCAGATGGGCCAGGGCGCCGTGGGGCACTTCGACGCCCTTGGGGTGGCCGGTGGAACCGGAGGTGTAGATGAGGTACGCGAGGTCGGAGGGGTGGGTTGCGCCCACGGGTTCATCCACGGATGCATCCACGGATTCGCCCACGGATTCGCCCACGGATTCGCCCACGGATTCCGCCGAAGCAACGGCATCCCCGGCGCCCCCCGGCAGCGCCCCGGCGGCGGCCCCCTCCCCCGGCGCCTCGGCGTCGAACAAGCCGTCGATGAGCACCGTACGGACCCCGGCGGGAACCCGGTCGGCGGTGCGTCGCTGCACCAGGGCCACCGGGGCGCCGGAGTCGGTGAGGACGAACGCCACCCGGTCCGGCGGATATCCGGGGTCGACGGGCAGGTAGGTGCCCCCGGCGAGGGTGACGGCGAGCACGGCGGCCACGGTCTCGGCGGACCGTTCGGCGCAGACCGCGACCACGGTTCCCGGCCGCACCCCGTCGGCGACCAGTGTGCGGGCCAGTCCGTGGGCGGCGCGGGCCAGTTCCCCGTAGGTGACGGTCCGGTCCCCGGCGGTGAGGGCGGGGCGGGTGCGGTGGGCGGCGAAGGCGGCGGTGAGCAGGGCGGGCAGGGTGGCGCCCGTGGTGTCGGCGTCCGGCGCGGGCCCGGTGAGCGGGGCGAGTTCGGCGTCGTCGAGGAAGGACAGGTCGGCCAGTGCGGTGCCGGGGGCGGCGGCGACCGCGGCGAGCAGGCGCCGCAGATGGGCGCCGATCCGCTCGGCGCGCGAGGGCGCCAGCCGGTCGGTGCGGTGGATCAGCAGGACGCTGAGCCGGTCCGGGCCGTCGAGCAGATGCACGCGCAGGGCGCCGCGCGCGGTGCCGGGGAACACGAACCAGTCGGTGGTCGTGCCGAGACCGTGCAGCGTCACGGGGGCCATCCGGCGCCGGTAGGTGAGGGACACCGGGGCGAGGGTGACGCCGGGCCGCACGCCTCGCGCGGCGCGGGCCAGCGGGATCCGGCGGTGCGGGTAGGCGGCACGCAGTTCGGCCCGGATCGCGCGGGCGAAGGTCCCGAAGGGGGTGTCGGGTCGGGGTGCGCTGACGACGGGCAGTTCGTTGACGTGCATGCCGATCCGGCCCTCGTCCCGGGGGCCGCGGGTACCGAGGTCGACGGCGACGGCGGGCCGCTCGTTGCCGTACCGCAGCAGCAGGGTGTGCACGGCGGTGAGGAGGAGTTCGAAGGGGGTGACGCCGATCTTCCCGGCCGTGATGTCGAGATCGGCGCGGAGCCCGGGGTCGAGGTCGAAGGAGACGAACGCGCCGGGTCCGGTGCCGGGGCCCGAGGGGCCGTCGGGGTCGGCGCCGAGGCCGGGGAGGTGGACGGTGGGGTCGGGCAGTTCCCGTCCGCCCCAGTGCTCGGCCGCCGCGGCCAGGTCGCCGGGCCCGTACGAGGGTGTGGTGCCGGGGGGTGCGGGCAGCGGGTCGGGGGCGGGGCCGTGGCCGGTGCGGTGGGCGTAGCAGGCGGCGAGATCGGTGAGCAGTATGTCGGTGGAGGTGCCGTCGTGGACGAGGTGGTGGAGGACCGCCAGCAGGGTGGCCCGGCGGATGCCGGTGCGCAGCAGCGTGAAGCGGGCAAGGGGTCCGGCGGCCAGGTCGAAGGGGGCCGCGCTCTCCTCGGCCGTCACGGCGTCCCGCGATCCGGGCGCGATGTCCCGTACCCCGAGCGAGGGGGCCGGGCCGGGGACGAGTACGGGGCTGCCGTCGTCCTCCTGGACGGTGCGGGAGAGCGCGGGGTGCCGGGCGCTCACGTCGGCGACGGCGGCGGCGAGCGCCGGTTCGTCGAGGGCGCCCTCGAAGTGCAGGGCGAACGCCATGTGGTGGACGGAACCGAGCGGGGCGAGCCGCTCGTTGATCCAGATGCCCTGCTGGGCGGGGCTCGCGGGGATGCTGGTCACGGGTGTGGATTCCTCGGTGGCTCGGTCGTGCGGGCGGGCTCGGAGAGGGACAGCGCGGACAGCGCGGACAGGGACAGGGCGCGGAAACGGGCGCGAGGTGCCGTACGGCCGGGGCGGCGGCACCCGGCGGTCCGGTCACTCGTGTCGATGGATGTCGATGGATGTCGATGGGCGGGCAGGGAAATCGCGTGAGCTGCGGGCGGTACGGGCGTCAGGCGCCCGGAGTCGCCACGACAGCCACGACAGCCGCGGCGGCCGTGAGTGCCGCGGTGAAGCCATCGGCCAGGGCGATGATGTCGCCCTCCTCGAAGGCCAGCGCGTTGAACTGGATCCAGCAGTCCAGCGAGCCGTCCGGCTGTTCCACGACGGTGAGTTCGGGCACACCCAGGTCGCCGCCGGGCAGCGGCCAGGGGACGGTGGTCCCCCGTGGCAGCGTCCACGGCTCGCAGCGCAGGCCCGGGAGGTGGGCGTCGGCGGCCCAGTTCTCGTACCGCAGCCAGGCCGGGAAGGCGATCCGGTGCGGCTTGAACTCGGCGTACGGGTACATCTGGTGGTCCAGCGCCCCGGTGGCGGCGAGCCGGACCCGCTCGGCCAGTTCGGCGAAGCCGGGGCCGCCGGAACAGTCGACGCGCACCAGCAGGGACTGCACCAGACAGCCCACGGTCCGCTGGGCCTCGGGCCGGGTCCGGCCGGGTACGGGCGTCATCAGCACCAGGTCGCTGCCGCCGGAGCGGGCGGAGAGCACCCCGCACCACAGCGCGGCGACGGCCATGAACGGGGTACCGCCGAGGTCCCGGGCGCGCTCGCGCAGCCGCCCGGCGGGCCCGGCGGCGACGGTGAAGGGGTGGGCCACCGTATGGACCCGGTCGACGTCCCGGCGGCCGGGGAACGGGTCGAGGGCGGAGGGGGCGCCGTCCAGCGCGGTGGCGAAGTGACGGCGTCCGGCCTCCCATTGCTCCGCCGCCCACCGCACCAGCTCCTGGTAGGGCATCGCGTGGGCGGGCAGCCGGGGGGTCCGGCCCCGGCGCAGGGCGTCGTAGGCGAGGCCGAGTTCATGCAGGAGGACGCCGATGGACCAGCCGTCGGCGACGAGGTGGTGGACGGCGAGCAGGACGACGTGATCCTCGGGGCCGCGGGTGACGACCAGCAGCCGGGTGAGCGGGTCCTCGCCCAGGTCGGTGAGCCGGTCGCGTTCGGCGATCAGCAGCGCGTCGGTCTCGTCGTCGGTGGCGCCGGGGGCGTCGTGGAGGGTGAGCCGGACGCGGGGTTCCGCGTCCAGGACGGTGCGGACCAGTCCGGGTACGTGGGCGGGTCCGTCGAGTCCGTCGCCGGGTCCGCCAGGTCCACCGTCGGGTCCGCCAGGTCCACCGTCGGGTCCGGCGGAAACAGGGACGAACCGGGTGCGCAGGGCGGGATGGCGGTCGGCGAGCGCGGTGACCGCCCGGCCGAGGGCCTCGGTGTCGAGCCGGTCGGTGACCCGGAAGAGCGCGGTGACCGCGCCGACGTCACGCCCGGGTTCCTCGGCCATCCAGTCCAGGAAGTTCTCCTGCTGGCTGGTGAGGGGGACCTGGTGGGGCTGGGCGCGCAGGGCGCGCAGGTACGGGGGGAGGACCGGCGGGTCGTCGGGGGCGGACGGGCCGGCCGTCGGGTGTGCGGCGCCCGCGTCGGTGGCCCGTTGGTCGATCCAGGCGGCCTGGGCACGCAGCGAGGGGCGGCCGAAGACGAGGGCGGCGCTCGCGTCGACGCCGAACCGCTCGCCGAGGGCCGAGGCGAGCCGCACCGCGCGGAAGGAGTCGCCGCCCAGCGCGAAGAACTCGTCCTCGGTGTGACGCGCCCGGCGCCCGAGCACCTCGTGCCAGAGCGTGGCGAGGGCCACTTCGGTGGGGGTGCGGGGCGGTGCCGGGGATACGTCGTCGTCGGGGCCGGAGGCGTCGAAGGTCCCGGGGTCGTCGAAAAGGGGTCTCAGCCGGTGTTTGACGGTCTTCCCGGTGGCGTTGCGGGGCAGCTCGTCGGCGAGCAGGATCCGCACCGGCAGTTCGGCGCGGCTCAGCCTCGCGGCGAGGAAGAGACGCAGTGCGTCCAGGTCGAGCCCGTCCGGGGCGGGCACCACGACCGCCGCCGGGACCGCGCCCATGACGGGGTGCGGGACGCCGAGGACGGCGGCGTCGGCGACCTGGGGGTGTTCGTGCAGGACGTCCTCGACGCGCAGGGTGGAGACCTTGAGGGCGCCGGACTTGATGACCTCGCTCTCGCGGTCGACGAGATGGAGGTATCCGGCGTCGTCGATCCGTCCGAGGTCGCCCATCCGCACCCAGCCGCCGCGGAAGACGGCGTCGGAGGCGGCGGGGTCACCAGCGTAGCTGCGGGGCGGGCCGGGCTGCCGGAGCCAGATCTCGCCGGTCTCCCCGGGCGCCACCGGCGTCCCGTCGGGGCCCAGGAGGCGCAGGTCCCGGGGGTCGGTGGGGCGGCCGACCGACCCGGGGCGGGCGAGGTCGACGATGGTGGAGAGCTGGGCGGGGGACGCCTCCGCCGAGGTGTAGGCGTTGACGACGGTGGCCTTGGGCAGGGCCTCGGTCAGCGCCAGGGCGACGGGTACGGGCAGCGCGGCGGCCGAGGAGGAGAGCAGCAGCACGCTGGAGAGGTCATGGCGATCGGCGACACGGGAGTTGAGGAGTTCGATCGCCATGGAGGGGACGAGGAAGACGGTGCCGATCCGCAGTTCCGCCACGGCCCGGCCGAACTCCTCGGCGTCGAACCGGGGCAGGACGACGGTCGTGGGCGCGCCGGTCAGCGCACCGATGACCATCATCTGGGCCGCGTTGGTGCCGATCGGGAAGGCGTGCAGGGCGTGCCGGGAGTGGGCGTACGGCCGGTGGCGCGGGTTCAGCCGCTGCCCGGCCGTCAGGCTGGCGTGGGAGGCGACGACCCCCTTGGACGCCCCGGTGGTGCCGGAGGTGCCGACGATCTGGGCGGTGTCGGTGGGGGCGGGCAAGTACGGGGGCGAGACGCTGACGTCGGCGTCGGTACTGGCGTCGGCTGTACCGCCGGCCCCGACGATCATGGCGCCGACCGACTCGACCTCGGCGAGCAGATGGTCTGCGGCCCCCAACCCGTCACTCAGGGACGGCAGTTCGGCCCCCCGTAAAACCGCGCCGGCGCCGCACATCGCGGCGAGCCGGGCGGCCTCGGCTTCGGGCAGGTCGGCGCGGAGCGCGAGCGCGGCGGCTCCGGCGTAGTGGGTGGCGAGGAAGGCGACCGCGTAGGCGTCCCACTCCTGCTGGGTGAAGCGCAGGGCGAGGAGGTCACCGGGGCGCACTCCCGCCGCGGCGAGTCCATGGGCGGCGCGGACGGCCCGTGACCGCCAGCAGCCGTAGGTGAGGGTGCCGCCGCCGCGTACCTGGATCGCGACGCCGTCGGGCTGCTGGGCGGCCCGGGCGTCGAGCAGTTCGGGAACGGTCGGCACAGCGGGCGGTGCGTTGATGACGCCCTCCAAGTTCGTGGTCGTGTGCGGGAGTTGACCCGGACATGCGATGACACAGGAGTCGGTCGTTGGGCATGGCGCGCGAAGTCCACCCTTGGGTATGGTCTGGACCATTCGGCGGGCACGGCGAAGGATAGCGCGCCACTGTCGCACTTGTGTCGCAATGATGGAGAGTTCATGGACATCGGTGGGGATCGGCCGCGCGAGCCGGACCCCCCGGGCCCGGATCTCTCGGCAAAACCCCTCGTCACAAGAGGTGCAACTACCTCACTGGACACCCCGACCCGTCCGGCACCCCATACCCCCACGCCCCCACGCGTCTTCACCGTCACCTTCATCCGGCTCCCGGGTACGTCGCCGTACCCGGGCGAGCGAGTAGGAATCACACAGATGCTGTACGCGGGAATCGCCTGGTCCGCCGATGGCTATCAGGTCGAAGTGGTGGACGCCGACGGCGTGCGCGCCATGGCGGCCAGGCACTGGGGCGCGGAGCGGGTACCGGAACTGACCCGGTGGCTGTGCGGCGAGGAGAGAACGCCCAAGGGCCCCTGCGCGGTGGCCCTGGAGAGCACGAACGGCCTGGTGGACGGGCTGCTGACGGCGGCCGGGCTGGAGGTGTACCGCGTCGATCCCTGGCAGTTGGGCGAGCGCCCGGACTTCGGTTCGGTACCGGCCCTCTTCCTCGCGGAGCTGGCCAGGACCGGGCGCGAGGCGCTGTCACCACTGACCGCGCAGGGCGGCGGCCAGACCGGGCGGGACGCGGACTACCACGAGGGGATCCGCCGCAGCGCGCCGGTCGAGGCGAAACTCACCGAGGCGGGCCGCTGGTTCCGGCACGGCCCGCGCGACCGTCAGGAGGTCTCCCTCACCTTCGACGACGGCCCGGACCCCGTGTACACCCGGCAGGTGCTGGACATCCTGGCCCGCTACGGGATCCAGGCCACCTTCTTCTGCGTCGGGCTGCACGTGAACGCGCTGCCGGACGAGGTACGGCGGATCGTGGACGCCGGACACTCCCTCGGCAACCACACCTGGTCGCACCCTTTCCTGCCGGACCTGACCGCCCGCCAGTTCCGGCTCCAACTCGACCGCACCAGCGAGGCGTTCGACCGGGCCGTGGGCCGCGTCCCGGCCGTCTTCCGCCCCCCGTACGGGTCGCGCACCCCCGAAACCCTCACCGAACTCCTCGCGGACGGCCCGGCGCTGGCCCTGTGGGACGTCGACTCCTGGGACTGGGCCCGGCCGGGCCCCGAGAAGATCGCCACGACGGTCCTCGATCACGCGGGCCCCGGCTCACTGATCCTCATGCACGACGGCGGCGGCGACCGCCATCAGAGCGTGCGGGCGCTGCCCGCCGTGATCGAGGGCCTCCTGGAACGGAACCTGCGCTTCGTCTCGACGGAGGCCCTCGCGGGCCTGCCGGGAACTCCCTGACCGGCTGTCCCCGATGCCGGGCGGACCATGTCCCGGTGCGGGCCACCTCTCGGCGCAGGCCGCCTCTCGGCGCGGACTACTTCTCGGTGGAGCAGGGGGCACAGCAGGAGGGGGCCGGTTCGACGCAGAGGGTGGTGGAGTCCGTGTTGCCGGTGGGGTCGGGGTCCTTCTCGTTGGCGGTGACGGTGGCGGTGTTGTCGATCCGGCCGGTCCTGGTGGCTTTGGCCCGCAGGACGAGGGTGGTGGCGGCCCCGTCGGGCAGGTCACCCACGGTCCACCGGCCGGTGGCCGGGTCGTAGCCTCCGGGGCCGTCGGCGGACAGGAAGGCGAGCCCGTCCGGGAGCCGGTCGGTGACTCGGACGCCGGTGGCCCGGTTCGGGCCGGTGTTGCGCACGGTGACGCGGTAGGTCACCGTCTGCCCCACGGTGACGGTCGTCGCGTCGGCGGCCTTCACGACACTCAGGTCGGCGGCCGGTTCGACGTCCGTGATCTCCTCGTTGGAGGTGGCTGTCAGGGGCTGGGGTGTCTCGCCGAGCCGGTTCTCGTAGGAGGCGGTCGCGGTGTTCCTGATCCGGCTTCCGCCGGCGGCCCGGTCGATGACGACCCGGTACTCCGCCGTGGTCCCGCCCGGCAGGCTCTCCGTGCTGGGCAGACCGCCCCCGGCGGCGCCCGACGCACCGGCACCGAGATGGAAGACGACCTGGTTCGCGCCGGGGTCGTAGTACGCCTGGTCGTCGCCCGGCGAGTCGCTCAGCGCTCCGGTGTTCGGGCCGTCGACGATCCGCAGGGACCCGGGCAGATAGGTCGTCCCGGGTGGGATGGCGTCGGTCAGGACAAGGGTCTCGGCCGCGCCACCGCCCTCGTTCCTGGCGGTGACGCGGTACGTGATGACATCGCCCACGTCCAGCGGCCCGGCGGGAATCGCGGTCTTGCCGAGCACCACCTGAGGGGCGGTGCCGAAGAAGATGCCGTCCAGGAAGTTGCCGACACCGCGGTTGCCGCCCGCGGCGGCGATGGAGCGGAAGGCGAACCGGGTCAGTGTCTGCCCGGCCGGGACGACGTAGGTGCCCGTGTAGTGCCCCCAGGCGTCCTTCCCGTCGGAGAAGCGCCGCTGCTCCACCGCCGCACCGGGCACGCCGATGTCCAGCGCCATGGTGTCCTCGCCCAGCCGGCCACGGTGATGGAGCCGCCAGTACAGCGTCGTGCCCGGGGTGGTCGGCAGATCCTGGTAGAGCGTGGAGACCTCATTGGCGTTCAGCTCGGCGAACTGGGTGCCCTCGGCGGACGGCACCCCGAGGAAGCCCGAATGCCACAGCTCGACCATGTGGTCGGAGGCGGTGGTGAGCCAGCCGGGGACGCGCTTGGGCGCCTGGGTCTGGCTGGCGTCCGGCAGGATCTCGTAGTCCGTCACGGCGGGCGCTTCGAAGCTGCCGTTGACGAGGGCGACCCGGAGCGGAGCGGAAGGAACAGGAGGAATGGTCATCGTTCTTCCCCTTGGAGTTGACGCTGCTGGAGGGCACGCCGACCGGCTCCACACCTGGTTGCCGGGGCGGAACCGCGACGCTCAGTAGCGCATCGCAGGAGAAGAACCACGTACAGTGCCGCATTCATGGCTCCGGCCAACCCGGCACGGCGGGTTTGCGTACCCGCCCACCCCCTCGGCCCCCGCGCCGCACGACACCACAACCGCCACCGGCCACCACAGCCGCCTCACCCGTGGCCCCCCGCCCCACCCGTCCTGACCGAAATCCCCCGCTACCGGGCGAGAACTCACCCCCCGCCGGAGTGAACCGGCCACGCTCGCCTTGACCCGGCAGCAGGGGTGAGCGCGCTGGGGCTGCCGCTCAGGAAGACACCGGACCGGCGGACAGGGGCTGCTCGGTCCAGATGATCTTTCCGTTGGGTGTGTAGCGGGTGCCCCAGCGCTCGGAGAGCTGGGCGACCAGGAACAGACCGCGGCCCCCCTCGTCGGCCGCACCGGCCCGGCGCAGCCGGGGCGAGGTGCCGCTGCCGTCCCGCACCTCGCAGATCAGGACACTGTCGTCACGCAGCAGCCGCAGGGAGATGGGCGTACCGCCGTAGCGAATGGCGTTGGTCACCAGTTCACTGATGATCAGCTCGGTGCTGAACTCGTACTCGGCCAGCTCCCACTCCTCCAGCTGTTTGAGGGCCCGCTCCCGCACCGCCGAGACCGCCGCCGGGTCGCTGGGCACGTCCCAGCTGGTGCACCGGTCGGCCGGGAGACCCAGGGTGCGGACGACGAGCAGGGCCACATCGTCGCGGGGGCGGCAGTCCGGCAGCGTCGCCATGACCGCCTGGCAGGTCTCCTCCGGGGAGCGGTCCGGGGCGTTCTCCAGCGCGTGACGGAGCGCCTCCATCCCGGTGTCGATGTCGCGGTCGCGCGCTTCGATGAGACCGTCGGTGTACAGGACCAGCCGGCTGCCCTCGGGTACGGGGATCTCCACCGCTTCGAAGGGGGCCCCGCCCACGCCGAGAGGTGGCCCGGCCGGGACGTCGGGGAAGTGCACCGAACCGTCGGGGAGGACCAGGGCGGGTGGCGGATGCCCGGCGCGGGCGAGGGTGCACCGGCGGGCCACGGGGTCGTACACCGTGTACAGGCAGGTGGCGATGTACTCCTCGAAATCGAGGCGCTTCACCAGATCGTCGAGGTTGGTCAGCAGGTCCTCGGGCGGCAGATCGAGTGCCGCGTAGTTGTGCACGGCGGTGCGCAGTCGGCCCATGGTGGCGGCGGCCTGCACGCCATGGCCCATGACATCTCCCACCACCAGGGCCACCCGGGCACCGGAGAGCGGGATGACGTCGTACCAGTCGCCGCCGACCCCCACCTGTGCGGGCAGGTACCGGTGGGCGGCCTCGACCGCGCTCTGCTCGGGAAGGCCGGACGGCAGCAGACTGTGCTGGAGGGCCAGGGCGGTCAGGTGTTCCCGGGCATAGCGGCGGGCGTTGTCCACGCACACCGCGGAACGCGTACCGATCTCCTCCGCGAGCAGCAGATCGTCGGCGTCGAAGGGCACCCGGCCCGCCGCCCTGACGAAGGTCGCCACACCGAGGATGATGCCCCGGGCGCGCAGCGGTACGACGAGGACCGAGCCGCCGCCGAGGCCGGTGAGGGGCGCGTCGGCCCGGGCGAACCTGCTGTCGACGGCGTCCGAGTCCATGACCTCGCCACGGACCGGGCGGCCCGACAGCAGGGCGTCGCCGGGCAGGGACCCGGGCGGGTAGGTCTGCGGACCGCCGGTGCCGGACCCGGAGTCCGGGGCGGGCTCCGCCCCCGCGCGGGAACAGGCGACCCGCTGTACGATGACGGGTTCCGCGGCCGGCGGTACGGGGGGTTCGTCACCGGACATGATGGTGCCGAAGAGGTCGACGGCAGCGGCGTCGGCGAACTGCGGCACGGCCACGTCGGTCAACTCCTGGGCCGTGCGGGTGACGTCGAGCGTCGAGCCGACCTGCTCGCCGGCGGCGGTGAGCAGGCTCAGCCGGTCCCGGGCGATCATCAGCCCCTTGATGCGCTCCTCATGTGCGAGGCGGATACGCAGGACCAGGACGCTCGCGGCCGTGCCCAGCGAGACGATCGCGATGGTGAGAAGGCGCTGGAGCATCGGCAGCCCCGGAATGACACCGCCGTAGAGGACCACCACGGCCACCATGGTCAGCCCGCAGATGATCAGCGCCCGCCGGTACGGCAGGAGCGCGCTCGCCGCGAGGGGGCCCAGGATGGAGAGCCCGCCGAGGCGGACCACACCGCCCTGTGAGGTGGGGTACTGGGTAGCCGAGACCGCGGCGATGTAGACGATGAGGAAGATGAAGACCCCGGTCCTCCCGCCCGGCTGTGACCGCACCACGTCCGCCCACCTCCCTAGACCGGGCCAACGCCCACGCCCATGCCCTGACCGGTGCAGAAGGCCAGGGCCCCTTGGAGTCGCCCTGTGAATCAACCGTAACGCGGACATCGCCAGGAATGATCGCATTGAGAGACTCCGACACGCGGGCCCGCCTCGGCCTCGCTGCCGACAGCCGCACCGTCGGTGGCCCGCACGGTCGGTCACGGTCCGGCTTCCCCCGTCCCGGCCTGCCGGGACGGGTGCCAACAGGACACAGTGGGTGATCCCCAACTCTCGGTGCGCATCGGAACGTTGTCCACACCGGCACTCAGGGGCAGGCCGTCGCCCGCCCCACTGCGTCGGTCACGGTGAGAAATGAGCGGGACGCCGGTGAGCGGGAGGCGTACGTCGTCCGGGTCAGACGCCCGCGCGCAGCAGGAGTGACTCCACCAGGAGGTCGAAGACCTCGCGCGGGCGGTCGCTGGACGGTTCGGAGATGCGTTGCAGGATGGCGCCGTCGACCGCCGCGATGTAGGCGCGGGCCAGGATCTTCGGGTCGACGGCCGACTGCTCGCCGGACGCGGCGAGGGTCTCGGCGAACACCTCACCGAGCGTCTCCTCGTAGCGCGAGTACATGGCCTCCGCGAGATCCGGGTGCGCCCCGTCGCGCACCGCCCAGGTGACCAGCTCGATCTGGGCGCGCAGATCGGCGGGATTGGACTCGATCAACTCCCAGAACGCCTCGGTGATCCGGTCCATGGTCGCGCGCAACCCGGCGTCCAGGGCGATGCCTTCGGGGATCGGGTCGCGTACGAAGCAGTCGAGCCAGTGATCCGCGGCGGCGCGCATCAGCTCGTCCTTGTCGCGGAAGCAGTAGTGGAGCGTGGCGAGCGGGGCGCCGGCTTTCTGCGCGATGCTCCGCAGGGTGACCTGGTCGACCCCGTAGGACCGCATCAGTTCGACGGCGGCCTCGATGAGCTGCCGTCGTCGTTCGGTCGTGGGAACCCGCACGCTACCTCGATTCGGCTCGGGCGGCACGGTGGCCGTGGGTCACACCGTGCGGCTCTGTGCTTGTGCTGTCTGCCCCGCCGGACGGGCCGACACCCGTACCCACAGCGGTCTCGTCACTATACACAGATTCATGGACATCCGACCAAGACGAGCGTCTGGGACAGCAGATCAAGACACTGGACATGGACGGTTGACCTGGACAGGTGACCGTGTTTGAATCCTCGGCACCACACACCCCTCTCCCACCGTCCCCGGACACCGTGAGAGGCGGTCATGGCCCCGCCGACCAGGCGTGAGCCATTGTCGACGGGACGGCCCACGCGGTCCGGCCGTCATCAGAAGCGACGGCCGACGCCCGGCAGGCCCGCACGGAGGCACACCACCGCCTCCGGAACACACACCCCCACACCCCCGGTCCCACACCCTCGGTTCCGCAGCAACCGAACGACCTTCACCGACATGGGCCGTAGCCCGTCCACGCAAGGGGTGCATCACCGCCATGGAAGTCAGACTCCTGAGCCGCAAGCGCGCGCTCGTTCTCGGCGCCGTCTGTTCACTGAGCCTCGCCGCCTGCACACAGGCCGGTACCACCGGCACCCGGGCCGACCGCCCGGCGCCGGTGACCGCGCCGAAGGAAGCCGGCGGTGTGTACGCCGATCCCACCAGGAACACCCCGGCCGCCCTGCGCGCGGCGGTCACCAAGAAGGACTGGGCGATGCCCGTCCAGGTCATCGACTGCAACAGCCCCGGATGCGAGGGCAAGCGCGAGCCGGGCGTCTACACCCCGCTGCCGACCACCGGCATCAAGGGCGACTGGTCGCTGTGCGCACTCCTGCCCCATGTGAAGGACCCCTACTGGGTCGGCCAGAACGAGGCGCTGGTGGCCGAGGCCGACCGCACCGGCGTCCACCTCCAGGTGTACGAGGCGGGCGGCTACACCGAGGTGGGCAAGCAACTGGACCAGCTGTCCAACTGTGTGGCCCAGGGCGCGGACGCCGTTCTGCTCGGCGCGGTCAGCAACGAGGCGCTCAACCCCAAGATCGAGGAGATCACCGCCCAGGGCGTCGTGGTCATCGACATGGTCACCGGTGTCACCAGCCAGAAGGTCCAGGGCCGTGCCCTGTTCGACTACTGCACCCTCGGCGCCAGCCTCGCCACCTACCTCAAGGAGCGGGGCGAGCCGGTCAACGGTGTGTGGTTCCCGGGGCCGACCGGCGTCGGCTCCCTGGAACAGCTCATGTCCTGCTTCAAGCAGCAGGCCGAGGGCAGCGAGGTGCGGGTCCTCGGCACCAAGTACGGCGACACCGGCAAGGACACCCAGCTCAACCTGGTCGAGAACGCCCTGGGCGCCTACCCCGAGATGGACTACGTGCTCGGCAGCGCCACCACCGCCGACGCCGCCCACGGCGTCCTCAGGGAGCGCGGACTGAGCGACAAGGTGCGTACGGCGTCGTACTACTTCACCCCCGAGGTGCACACCCTGCTCAAGAACGGTGACGCGACCTGTGCCAGCGCGGGCAACGACCTGATCCTGTCCAGGATCGCGATGGACATGGCCGTCCGGGTGCTGGAGGACGAGCCGCTGGTCGGCGGCGGGTACATCGGCACCAACGCCCAGGTCATCTGCGGTCCGGCGGCCGGTGCCGAGGTGGCGAACCTCGATGAGCTGGTGCAGGAACTGAATCTTCCCTCGCCGGGATTCCGCCCCGTGTTCAACGTCAACTGAGGCGGGCCACCCATGTCCGACACCGCAGCCACCGCCGCAGGCACCGGGGCCGCCGGGTCCGTGCCTGTCCGCTCCGGACCCACGCTGTCCGTGCGGTCCCTGACCAAGCGTTTCCAGGGGATCACCGCCCTGCGGGACGTCAGCGTCGACTTCCTGCCCGGTGAGGTGCATGTGCTCTTCGGGGAGAACGGGGCCGGGAAGTCGACGCTCATCAAGGTGCTGGCGGGAGTGCACCGCGCCGACGCCGGGACCGTACGCGTCGACGGCACCGAACTCGCCGCCACCAGCCCGCTCCAGGCCCGCGAACACGGCGTCACCGCGGTCTTCCAGGACCCCGCCCTGGTGCCACAGCTGACGGTCGCCGAGAATCTCACCCTGGGCCGGGAACCCCTGCGCGGCGGTCTGCTGTGGCGGGGGGAACGGCGGCGCGTCGCGGAACAGGCGCTGCGCCGCGTGGGTTCGTCCCTCGCCCCCGACACCCTGACCGGTGAGCTGAGCCGGGCACAGCAGCAGGTCGTGGAGATCGCCCGGGCCCTCCAGGACTCCGCCAGGGTGCTGATCCTGGACGAGCCCACCGCCTCGCTCACCGACGAGGAGACCGACCGGCTCTTCACGATCGTGCGGCGCCTGCGGTCCGAGGGCCTGGCGATCGTCTACATCACCCACCGGATGAAGGAGATCAGAGCCATCGGCGACCGGGTCACCGTCCTGCGTGACGGCGCCCTGGTGCGCACCTGCCGTCTCGACGAGGTCGACGACACGGGCCTGGTGACCTTGATGACAGGACGTCGGGTCGACACCATGTTCCCCACCGTCGCCCACCGGCCGGGAGCCGTCGCGCTGGAGTTGCGGAAGGTGTCGGGCGAGGACGTCCATGACATCGACCTGACCGTGCGCAGCGGCGAGATCGTCGGCCTGGCCGGGCTCGTCGGCTCGGGCAAGGCCACCATCGGCCGCCTCTGCTTCGGCCTCGCGCAACGCACCGCCGGTCGGATACTGATCGGCGGCAAGGAGATGGGCGCCCGGTCGGCCCCGGCCCGGCACCTCGCCGAGGGGGTCATCTACTACCCCGCCGACCGCAAGCGCGACGGGCTGATCGCGGTACGCCCCGCCGCCGAGAACGTCTCCCTGTCCGCGCTCGGCCGCTGGACCGCCCGCGGGTTCCTCCGTCGGCGGGACGAGCGCCGCGACACCACCGAGGTGCTCCAGCGGCTCAGCCTGCGGCCGATGACCCCGCAGGCACCGCCCACCACCTTCTCCGGCGGCAACCAGCAGAAGATCGTGCTCGCCCGGGGCTTCACCCGGCCCTACGCCCTGCACATCTTCGACGAACCCACCGCGGGCATCGACGTCGGCGCCCGCGCGGACATCTACGCCGCCATGCACGACCTGGTCCGGGCCGGCGCGGCGGTCCTGGTCATCTCCTCCGACCTCCCCGAGGTACTCGGCCTGGCCCACCGCCTCTACGTGGTGACGGGCGGCCGGATCGCCGCGGAACTGTCCGGCGCGGACCTCACCGAGGAGACCGTACTCCCCGCGTTCTTCCCTCACTCGTCCCAAGAAGCTGGAGCGACCCCGTGACCCAAGCCCCGCCCGTCGAGGAGGTCGAAACGCCGGCGGGCACCGCACGCCCGGCACCCTCGGCCCCGGCCCGCTACGCCCGGACGCTGTTCGTCCAGTGGGGCATCCTGCCCGTCCTGCTGCTCGCCCTGATCATCACCTTCGCCGTCATCGAACCGCGCTTCCTCTCCACGGAGAACCTGACCAACGTCGCCCGGCAGCTCAGCTTCCTGGGCATCGTCGCCGTCGGCCAGATGCTCTACCTGGTGACCCGGCACTACGACCTGTCCAACGGGGCCTGTGTCGCCCTGTCCTCCATCGTGTGCGCGATGGTGATGACCTCCCTGGCCGACAGCGGCCCGGCCACCGCCATCCTCCTGGGGTGCCTGGCCGGGATCGGGGTCGGTCTGGTCCTCGGCCTGCTCAACGCCGTCCTGATCGCGGTGTTCAGGATCTCCGCGTTCATGGTCACCCTCGGCACGGCCTCGGTGGCGACGGGCACCGCGCTGCTGCTGTCCGGCGGCACCCCCGTGGTGGGCCTGCCGCCGGAGTTCTCCCGCCGGTTCGGCACGTCCATGGTGCTCGGCGTCCCCTTCCCCACCGTCATCCTGCTGCTGGTCCTGGCCGCCGCGTACGTCTTCCTCAACCACACCCGCCTGGGCCGGCAGTCCTACGCGGTGGGCGGCAACGAGAGCGCGGCCTACCAGTCCGGGGTCGATGTCCGCCGCACCCTGCTCACGGTGATGGTGACCGGCAGTCTGCTGGCCGCCCTGGTCGGGCTCATGCTGACCGCCCGCATGTCCACCGGCGAGGCGAACGTCGGCGTCCAGTACCCGCTGATGTCGATCATCGCGGCGGTGCTCGGCGGAGTCTCCCTGAACGGCGGCGAAGGACGGGTGTCCGGCGTCCTCATGGGCGCCCTGTTCCTCGTCCTGCTCAGCAACGGCATGGATCTGATCCGGGTGCAGAGCTACGTCCAGCAGATCCTGCTCGGCGCGCTGCTGATCACCGCGCTGCTCGTGGACCGTGTCCGGCGCCGGACCAGGGCGACTTGACGCACCCGCGCACACCATCCGCCCGACCACCCATCCCCTGGAGGGAACCAGATGAGCGAGAAGCTCGTCCTGCGCAACTTCGTCAACGGCCGGTACACCGACACCGAGGAAGGAATCACCGGCGACCTGGTCGATCCCACGACCGGTGAGGTCTTCGCGAGCGCCCCGGTCTCCGGCCGCGCCGATGTCGACACCGCCTACCGGGCCGCGTCCGACGCGTTCACCGGCTGGCGGCGCACCACCCCCGCCGAACGGCAGAAGGCCCTGCTGGACGTGGCCACCGCGGTGGAGGCGCGGGCGGGTGAGCTGGCGGCGCTGGAGTCCCGGAACACCGGCAAGCCGATCCCGCTGACCGCCGCCGAGGAGGTGCCGCCCATGGTGGACCATCTGCGGTTCTTCGCGGGGGCGGCCCGCCTCCTCGACGGCAAGGCGGCGGGAGAGTATCTGGCCGACCACACCTCGTGGATCCGCCGCGAGCCGGTCGGTGTCGTCGGGCAGGTGACCCCCTGGAACTACCCGATGATGATGGCGGTGTGGAAGCTGGCCCCCGCCATCGCGGCGGGCAACACCGTGGTCCTCAAGCCCAGTGACACCACCCCCGCCTCCACCCTGCTGCTGGCCGAGATCGCCGCCGAGTTCCTGCCCCCGGGCGTGCTCAACGTGGTGTGCGGCGACCGCGCCACCGGCCGCGCTCTGATCGCCCATCCGCGGCCCGACATGGTGGCCATCACCGGTTCGGTGGAGGCGGGCAGACAGGTGGCGAGCGCCGCCGCCGACCATCTCAAGCGCGTCCATCTCGAACTCGGCGGCAAGGCACCGGTCGTCGTGTTCGAGGACGCCGACATCGCCGCCGCCGCGGAGGCCATCGCCGTCGCGGGCTACTTCAACGCGGGACAGGACTGCACGGCGGCGACCCGGATCCTGGCCGCCCCCGGTGTCCACGACGACCTGGTGGCCGCGCTCACCGAACAGGCCAGGGCCCTGTCCACCACGTACGACAAGGGCGTGGCGAGCGACGAGGCGTTCGTGCCCGCCCTGAACAGCGCGGCGCACTTCGAGCGGGTCACCGGCTTCCTCGACCGCGTCCCGGCCCACGCCACCGTCACCACCGGAGGGCACCGGCT
Source organism: Streptomyces sp. NPDC059477 (assembly GCF_042749375.1). NCBI lineage: Bacteria > Bacillati > Actinomycetota > Actinomycetes > Kitasatosporales > Streptomycetaceae > Streptomyces > Streptomyces sp. NPDC059477. Next base: position 30,241 of record NZ_JBHYUG010000040.1, read on the forward strand.
GGGCGAGGCCGGTTTCCATCTCGCCCCGACAGTCGTCTCGGAGCTGCGCCAGGACGACGAACTGGTCCGGCGCGAGGTGTTCGGACCGGTGATCACGGTGCAGCGTTTCACGGACGAACGGGCCGCGCTGGAACTGGCCAACGGCACCCCGTACGGCCTGGCCTCCTCGGTGTGGACCAAGGACGTGGGCCGCGCGCTGCGCTTCAGCCGGGACCTGGACTTCGGCTGCGTCTGGATCAACACCCATATCCCGCTGGTGGCGGAGATGCCGCACGGCGGCTTCAAGCAGTCCGGCTACGGCAAGGACCTGTCGATGTACGGCCTGGAGGACTACACGCGCGTCAAGCACGTCATGGCCGCCATCGCGGGCTGAGGCCGCCTCCGGACCTGGACCTGGACCGTGCCGCCGGGCGCTCGGGCGGCACATCCGACTCCCTGAGCACGCAGAACCGAACATCCAGAACCGAACATACGGAAAGGCACCCGCATGGCATCCGAGGAAGCCCGGTCGCAGGCCGGCACCGATTTCCCCCACGAGCCGAGGAGCGCGCCGCGCGACCGCTTCGCCACCGCCGCCGAGACCGGCGCGCTCCCGGTGTGGCGGCCGGTCCCGCTGGTGGCCCTCAACGAGGCGACCCGAAATATGCGCAGCCGGTGGATCATTCCGCCGATAGACGGCGGCAGCGACTACTCCGTGTCCGAATGGGAGCTGATCAGCGCAGGCTGGTCGGACCATCACGCCCATGACGAACTGAACTACGTCCTGCGCGGCGAACTCCACATCGAGTGCGAGGGCAGGACCGTGGTCCTCGGACCGGGCGAGGCGGCACTCGTCCCCAAGGGCCGCACCGGCCGCTACTGGGCCCCGGAGTACGCCCGCATGATCGCGGTGTACGGCCCCAACACCGAGGGAGAGATCTCCGAGTACCTCGACTACTGGGAGTTCGGCGACGGAGCCTGACAACGGCCCTCGTCTTCGAGCCAGCCCATGGAGTACATACCGGCCGCCGGAATTCGGGAGGAATTTCAGTTCCGGCGGCCCTTCCTGGCCGATTTCTTCCATTTCTTTGACGAGTTCTCAACTATCACTCGTCGGCTCATATTCATGTCGCCTGATCTGGCTATTCACTCGCCGGTTCCGATGGCGTGCCGATTCCTTGCGTCCCCGCACCCACGCATGTCAGCGTGGTGCTCGAAAGAGGCTTCGAAGAGGGACCACGCGATCTTGAAAATGCGGGAGTCAGCCGATGCCGTCCATTGCCGCCACGCACTCCGTGGCCCCTGACACACGATTAGATCCCTTGACCGTCGCTGTCATCGGCGCCGAATTCGGGTGGGGAAGCTCGGGGAAACTGAGCGCGGTGCTCTCCGCGCTCCAGGACCGGTCGACACCTCCGCTGCGGTTCATCGGGATGGCGTCGGGACTGGGCCGGCCCCTGCTCGCCGAGCACGCCGTGGACGGCTGGTACGACCTGCCGGACGATCCCGGCCGGCTGACCTCCGCGGTCGAGGAGTTCGTGCGGACACAGGGGGTGCGGGCCGCCGTGGTCGTCCTGGACGGCGCGGCGGCGGCGGCGCTGCTGGCCATCGGCGTACCCACGGTCTTCGTCGACAGCCTGCCCTTCCTCTGGTCCGAGGGCGACCGGGCCGCGCTGCCGCTGGACGCGACGGTGTACTGCGCCCAGAAATGCGTCGAGCTGCCGCCCGAGTGCCGGGCCGTCCTGGCCGACGCGAGGGGGCTGCGCTGGGTGGAGGCCGTCATCGCCCGGCCCCGGGCCCCGGAGCCGGAGCGTGACGCCCGGCGGGACGCGGACCGCCCGTACCGCAGCGCGCTGGTCAGCCTGGGCGGTCTGCGGGCGCCGAGTCTCGTCGATCCGGAGGACTACCCGCGCCTGGTCGTCCCGGCCGTCCTTGAGGCCCTCGCCGCCCACGGGATCGAGAAGGCGCACATCGCCGGGAATCTGCCCGCGGGCCTGGCGGCCCGTCTCGTCGACTCGTCCGTCGCCCCGCCGCGGACGACCGCCGGCCCGCTCGGGCACAGCGCGTTCCTGGAACGGCTGGACGCCTGCGACGTTCTGCTCACCTCGCCCGGTCTGACCACCCTGCTCGAAGCGGGCGGACTGAGCGTCCCCACCGTCTGTCTGCCGCCGCAGAACCTCAGCCAGATCTTCAACGGCCGGTATCACAGCCAGGCGCTCGGGGCCCAACTGCGGGTGCTCTGGCCCAAGGAGGTGTTCGTCGAGGACGAGGCGCTGGCGCTCCGTGCGGAGGGCGAGGACCACGCTCTCGAACACATCTACGGCGCGATCGGGTCGGCCGCGCGGGGCGACGACCGGCGGGACATCGGCCGCGCCCTGCGGGACGGCGTCCTGGACGCGCTGCACCGGACCGCCGGTGTCAGCCGGTGGGACGCGCTCACCACCGCGGTGGGCACCGGTGGCGCGGCCCAGGTGGCCGACGCGCTGCTCGAAGTCCTGGGCGCGGCCGTCCCCTCACCCGACGCGCCCGAGCCGGGCGTCGCGGTCGGCGCGGAAGCCACCCGGCGCCGTTCCCCCCGCACCGTCCCACCCACCCCGTGAGTCGCCTGGAAGGTCTCCCGCCCGTGCCTACACGCGATCGCTACCTCTTCATCAGAATCCTGGAAGCCTGCAACGCCGACTGCTTCATGTGCGAGTTCGCGCTCTCCCGCGACACGTTCCGCTTCTCCCAGGAGGACTTCGCCGACCTGGTGCCCAAGGCCAGGGACGCCGGGGTGGGTTACATCCGGTTCACCGGGGGCGAACCGCTGATGCACCCCGGCGTGGTGGAGCTGGTGCGCGCGGGCACGGCGGGCGGGATGAAGATGTCCCTGATCACCAATGGCTCCATGCTGCCCCGGATGGCCGCTCCCCTGGCCGAGGCGGGTCTGGCCCAGGTGATCGTCAGCCTGGACGGCTCCTCGGGCGCCACCCATGATGTCTACCGGCGCTCCCCCGGCATGTTCGACAGCGGGCTGCGGGGCCTGCGGGAGGCCGCCGCGCTCGGTGTCCTGCCGAGGGTCAACACCGTGGTGGGACCGCACAATTACACCGAGATGCCACGGCTCCAGGAGGTGCTGACACAGGCGGGGGTACGGCAGTGGGAACTGTCCGCGCTCAAGCTCGACCGCTCGATCACCTACCCCGACGCCGACCATGTCCGCAGCGTCTGCGATCCGATCTACGACGCCGACCCGACCGCCCTGCTGGTCCCGATGGGCAAGCGCTTCTACGGGGACACCCCGCAGGAACAGGAGCGCTACTTCACCGGGTCCGTCACACCGCGCGCCGCCGAACCGCTGTGTCATGTCGCCGATGACGTCATCTACGTGGACGGCAAGTACGGGCGGATGTACGCGTGCAGCTGCATCCCCCACCGGGAGGGCGACGGCAGCCCCGGGGGCGCGCCGCTGCGGGAGCGGGGGGTGATCCGGCTGGACACCCCGGTGTTCCGGGCGCACGCCGACTACTTCCGCGAGCGCGGCCCCGCGGTGTGCAACGGGTGCTCCACCACCGCCGCCGGATACAGCGACGACGTGGCCCGGCTCGGGGCGGTGGGGGCATGGCACTACTGAACCCGGCCGGGGCGGCTGCGGCCACGCCCGACAGCGGTGCCGGGCACGGCCCGCGGGTGCTGCTGAGCGCCCGCGAGGACCAGCTGGACTCGACCCTCGCCCTCGCCCGGGTGGCCGCCCACCTCGGCGACCTGCGCCCGACCGGCTGGTCCGAGCGGGAACCTCCCCCGGTCGCGGCCCTGGTCTGCGACGACACGGCGGCCACGGAACGGCTCCTGACGCTGGGCGTACCGGTGGTGCACCTGCGATCGGGTCCCCCTGACCCGACCGCAGGCGAAGCACCGCCGGGGCGCGCGCTCGTACGGGTGCACCGGCCGGGTTGGCTGCCAGAGCCCGGGCCCCCGGTCCGGGGCGCACCGCCCACCGGAGTCCTCGCGCCGCGGCGCACCCGCAGGAGCCCGAGCCGCTCGGGCACGCTGGTGCTGCTGTCCCTGTGGCGTGTCCCCGAAGCCGAAGCGGGGGCCTTCGCGTCCGGCGCGCTGCGGGAGCTGGTCTCCGCCGCGCTGCACCGCACCGGGAGCTGCACCGTGGTCGCCGACACCGCGCTCGGCCTCGTACGGTCCGCCCTGGCGGAGCATCCGGGTGTCCGGGTGCTCCGGGCCGCCGAGGCCGACCCGGACGCGCTCCATGCCGACGCCGCCGTGTTCCTCGCCTCGCCGGTGCTGGGGGCGCTCGCCCTCGCACAGGCCCGCCGGGCACCACTGGCACTGCTGCCGCCGCTGGGGCCCGTTCAGCGGGCCCTCGCCGGGCAGCTCGACCAGGTGCTGCCGTTGCCCTCGGCCGACGATCCCGACGACCCGGGCCTGTGGTCACCTCCGTCCGCAGCCGGGCCGTGGCACCTGCTCGACCCGGCCCTGGACGACCTGCGCGGTGCGCAGCGGGTCGCCCGTACCCTCCGTCAACTCGCGCTCGCGCCCCTGTGAGCCCCGCCCTGAGCCCGCCCGCCGCGGGCCCGTGGCACCCCCTGTGCATGCCGCCTCGTCAGCCCGCCGATCCGGCCCCGCCGGTTCCGGCCACCCACCCACGGCGTCCGCGTCGTGCAGGAGCCGCCATGTCCGACACCCTCCGCGAACCCGTACCCGCCCCCCTCCACGAACCCCTGCCCGCCCCCCGCCCCGAACTGATCCGCCCCAGAGTCCCGGAGACCGACTGGGACGACTGGCGCTGGCACATGCGCCGACGCATCACCAACGTCGAGAAGGCCCGGCAGTGGATCAACCTCAGCGCCGACGAGGAGGAGGCCATCGCCGGGGTGGCGGGCAAGTACCGCTGGAGCGTCACCCCGTACTACGCCTCCCTGATGGACCCGGACGACCCCGGCTGCCCGGTCCGTCAGCAGGCGGTGCCGGCGCTCGGTGAGCTGGCGGAGTTCCCCGGGGCCGAGGTCGACCCGGTCGGGGACACCTACTACCGCAAGACCAACCGGGTCGTGCACAAGTACCCGGACCGCGTGATCATGCTGATCACCGAGGCCTGCCCCGTCTACTGCCGGCACTGCACGCGCAAGTTCCACACGACCGACGTCGACGGCACCTACTTCCGTGACGACGAGGGCGGCTCCTTCGACGAGGATCTGCGCTACATCGCCGACCACCCCGAGATCCGGGACGTCCTGCTGACCGGCGGCGACCCGCTGTCGTACCAGGACGGCAAGCTGGAGGAGATCATCGCCGGGCTGCGGGCGATCCCCAGTGTGGAGATCATCCGGATCGGCAGCAGGTTCCCCGTGCTGCTGCCGCAGCGGATCACCGAGGACCTCTGCTCGATGCTCTCCCGCTACCACCCGGTCTGGCTGAACACCCACTTCAACCATCCCAAGGAGATCACACCGGAGGCCGCGGCGGCCGTGGACCGCCTGCTGCGGCACGGCATCCCGGTCGGGAACCAGACGGTGCTGCTGCGCGGGATCAACGACGACGTCCCCACGATGCGCACCCTGATGACGGAGCTGCTGCGGATCCGGGTGCGGCCGTACTACCTCTACCACTGCGACAACGTCACCGGCGTCTCACACTTCATGACGACGGTGGAGAAGGGCTGGGAGATCATGGACGGCCTCCAGGGGCACATCACCGGATTCGGCGTCCCCCAGTACGTCCTGACCACCAGAATCGGCAAGATCCCGATCGCGCGGCCCTCCTTCACCCCCACCCCCGACGGCCTGCTGCTCCGCAACTACCGAGGCCAGGAGATGGTCATCGGCGGTGACGCGCAGCCGATCACGGAGGCGGGCACACGATGAGCAACCTCGACAAGCGGCTCGGGCAGCGCTTCCTGCCCTACGGAGCCAATTACCTCGACTGGTCCGACATGTCGGAACTGCAAAAGGTGATCGAGCACCAGGTCCTGTTCCGGTACCAGACCGAGACCGAGAGCATGGCGTCCCGCCTGGAGCGGACCGTGGCCGAACGGCTCGGCGCGGGCCACGTCCTGGCCGTGCACAACTGCACGGAGGCATTACGGCTGGCGCTGATCTCCACCCGCCCGGCCATCGGCGACCTGGTGCACATCCCGGCGGTGACGTTCGTCGCGGTGGCCGGAGCGGTGCTGTCGTGCGGCCTGATCCCGGTGCTGGTGGACGCCGACGACTCGCTCTCCATGGACCCGACGCTGCTGCCGCCAGGCGCGCAGCGGGTGATCACGGCCCATATGGAGGGCACCGTGGCACCGCTGCCGACGGATGTGCCGTATCTGGTGGAGGACTGCGCGCAGTCCCTCGGCGCGCGCTTCCCGGACGGCCGGTACGTCGGGACGGCGGGCTACGCCGGGACGTTCAGCTTCCACCACAACAAGGTTCTCACCTCGGGCGAGGGCGGCCTCGTGGTCACCAACGACGACGACGCCTGGGCGGCCATGCGCGGCTACCACGACCACGGCTCTGCGCGGGTGCCCGGCCACTACCCGACATGGAACGACGACGCCCACTTCGGGGAGAACTTCGTCACCAGCGAGCAGGTCGCGGCCGTCCAGTGCCAGCAGTTCCGCCACCTCGACGAACTGCTCGCCGGGCTGGAGCGGATGTACGCGATCGCCATGGCCGAGCTGCCCGACCGGCCCGGCCTGGAGGCCCTGCCGCGGGCCGCCGGCGATGTGAAGGTCAGTCTGCGGTTCCGGTGCGAGAGCAAGGAGCTGCGGGACGCCGCGGTGGCCGCGCTCACCGCGGCCGGGATCGCCAACTGGACGCTCGGGAAGTATCTGCTGCCCGAGCATCCGGTGCTCACCGGCCGTCGTTCTCTCTACCGTGACGGCTTTCCCTGGAACCACGCCCCGCAGGGCCCCCTCACGCTCAGCCGCGACGGTTTCGCCCGGACCAGGGACCTGCTGGAGCGCACCCTGTGCGTGCCGCTCTCCCCGGAACTCCCGGAGGGGGAACAGGTCGTCGCCGCCAAGGCCGTACGCCGGGTGCTGGAGGCGGTGTGAGCGGCGCCGAGGTGCTGTTGCTAATGGACGACCGGCCGTCGTCGTTCGCCCGGTACGCGGCCCGGGAGCTGGCCGGCCGGCTGGTCCTGCTGCGGTTCGCCGACAGCCGCCCCGACCTGCCGGAGGAGTATCTGCGGGAGACCGCGCACCTGCCCGCTTTCTGGGTGCGCGAGGGCTCCACGGTGGGCGGGGAGGCCCGCCGGTACCGGGACTGGGCGGCCGGGCTGCCGGTGGCGCCGACCAGGTTCTGCAACCCCTCGGAACCCCGGCAGGCCGTGGCCCAGCGGTTCGCGGAGCTGGCCGGTCTGCCGCATCTGAGCGAGCGGCAGGTGGCCCTGGTCCGGGACAAGGCCGCCATGAAGGAGTGTTTCCGGGAACTGGGCCTGCGTACGGCGGAGTTCGCGCGGGTGCGGTCGGGCGCCGGGATCGAGCGGTTCGCCGCCCGGCACGGCTGGCCGGTGGTGCTCAAGCCGGTGGACTCGTTCGCCTGCGTCGACACCCACCGGCTCGACGGGCCGGGCGACCTCGCCGGGATCGACCTCACGGCACGGGACTGGATGGTGGAGGCGTACCTCGCGGGCACCGAGTGGGAGGCCTGCGCGATCGTCCTGGGCGGCGAGGTCCTCGACGTGTGGCCGAGCGCCATGCCCTGCCGTCCGCTGGACATCGTCGACGGCGCGATGAACGCCAACATCAGCGTCGGCACCGCCGAGGGCCCGCCGGTCGACCTGCGGGCGCTCATCCAGCGCATCATCACGGGGATCGGTGTCGACCACGGCTACGCCCACATGGAGTTCTTCCTGATCGACGGCGAGGTGTACGCAGGTGAGATCGGCGTGCGGCTCGCGGGCTGCGAGATCCCCGCCAACCATGGCCACGCGTACGGCTTCGACGTGTTCGGCGCGACCCTGGCGGTCTACCTCGGCCGCCGCCCCGACCTCGACTACCAAGAGCGCTGCTGCGCCGGTGACCTGCTGCTGCCGCTGCCCGGCACCGGGCTGGTCCGGCGGATCACCTCCCGGGACGAACTCCTGGAGATGCCCGGGGTCATCGACGCGGTGCTCAAGGTCCGCGCCGGTGACCCGGTGACGGCCCGCCGGGCCTCGCACAACGCCTCGGGGTACGTCCATGTCGTGGGGGCTTCGGTCGGGGAGGTGGAGAGCCGGATGCGGGAGGTGCTCGCGCGTTTCACGATCGAGGTGGGGGCGCGGGAGGGACATGTCGTTGCCACGTGATTGCTGGCAGCGGCGGGCATGGGGCTGGCCGCTCGTCCGTCGGCCTGTGCCTGTCCATCGGCCTGTGCCCGTCCTGGGGTCCGGGCGCTCGTCCATCCGCCTGTGCCCGTCCGTGGGTCGATCCACCCGACCGTCCACCCGGGCTCGTCCATGGGCCCATCCACCCCGTGCCGTCCACACGTTGATCCACCTGTGGCATCCGCCCGTGCCGTCCGCCCGGACAGCGACCAGGCACCCGCCCCGGCCGCCCCGCGCGGCCCTCGAACGGAGACCGACACATGACCAGCGGCCTGCCCCGTCGCTTCCTCGACCTGCTCACCCGTCCCCGGGTGGCCGGGGCCGCCTGGTGGAGCGTCGTCTCCAGGCTGCCGGTCTATCTGATGTCGCTGGCCCTCGTCCTGACCGTCCGTGAACAGGGCGGCAGTTACGCCCAGGCCGGCCTGGTCGCCGCGCTGTACACGCTCGGGATGGCGGTGGGCAGCCCGCTGATCGCCCGCCGCCTCGACCGCAACGGCCGCTCGGCCGTGCTGACGGCGACCGCCCTCGCCTACCCGGCGGCACTCGCCGTCCTGGTGTGGGCGACCCACCCGGGCGGCTGGGCGCAGCCGGTGACGGCGTTCGCCGCGGGGGTGGTGCTGCCGCCCGCGAACGCCTGCATGCGCGCGCTGTGGGCGCGGCTGCCGCTCCGGGAGGACGAACGCGAGACGGCCTATCTGTGGGAGGCGCTGCTCACCGAGGTCCTGGTGATCGGGGCGCCGCTGATGCTGGCGGCGCTGATGCTGGCCGGCTCGGCGGGCCTGGCGCTGACCGTGATCGCGGCGGTGGGCGGCCTGGGCACGCTCGGGCTCGCGTTCACCCGGCTACCGGCCGGCACCGAGAGCGCGCCCGCCGTGTCGAAGGGCCCGCGTCACCCGCTGGGCCCGCTGCGGGAACCGGCCCTGCTGGCGCTGACCGTCGTCATGGCCGTCTCCGCGGTGCCCATCGGCCTGCTGACCCTGGCGATCCCGGCGTTCGTGGACCGGCACGGGGGGCCGGGCGGCGCGGGCGTGGTGTACGCCTGCTGGGGTGTCGGCAGTGCGCTGGGGGCGATCTGGCTCGGCCGGTCCCAGTCCGAGGTGGCCCCTCAGGTGCGCCTGCCCCGCCTGCTGCTGGCCTACGCCGTCGGCACCGGGCTGACGCTGCTCGCGGGCTCCCCATTGGGCCTGGCCGTGGCGCTCGCGGTGGGCAGCGCGCCCATCGCCCTGGTCTCCGCCACCGAGATGAGCCTGGTGAGCGGCATCGCCGACACACGGTCCATGGCGGAGGCGTTCACCTGGGCGTCGCTGGCCACCGTCCTGGGCGACGCGCTGGGCCAACAGGTCGGCGGACTGCTGATGGACCCGTTCGGGCCCCGGACGGTGTTCGCGGTGGCGACCGGAACCGCCCTGGCCGCCGCCGGGCTGGCCTTCGCCTGCCGCGGGCTGCTGACCCGGCGGGCGACACCGACGGTGGGGTGCGCGGTATGAGGGCGGTACGGGGCGGGAGGGTCGTAGGCGGTGTGAGGACCGTATGGGGCACGAGGGCCGTAGGCGGCACGAGGACCGCAGGCGCCATCAGGGCCGTACGGGGCACGAGGGCCGTACGCGATACGAGGACCGCACGCAGTATGACGGCCGTCCCCGCCACCCGAGGCCCTCCATCGGCCCATTCACCCCTATCGGCGCGAGCCGCCCTTCCTCTCCTCCCCAATCCCTCCTCCCCACTCCCCCATCCCCGCCCCTTCCCCCGCGCTCCGGCGCGGGCCACACGAGGTGGTTCACCATGAACGCCGCGCTCACCGAGCAGCGAGCCGACCGGCCGTCCGGGCCGGCCCCCCTGTTCCGTCCGGTCACCCGGCAGGAGTTCGCCCGAGCCGTCCGGGAGTTCCTGGACTCCCCCCAGCCCGGCCCGGTGCCGGTCCCCACCGAGGATCGCGCCGATCTGACGGAGAGCGTCGAACTCGCCGGCCGGCTGTACGGCGGCCTGCGCCGGCCGCACCCGCTGGACGTGGGCATCGTCCTCGGTGAAGCGCACCTGCCCGAAGGGCTGGCGGAGCTGGCGGGTCCGTTCGCCCGGACGTGGGCGGGCGAGGAGGAGTTGGCGGACGTCGCGGCGTTCCGGGCCCGGCACGGCGGTTCGGTGCTGGTCGTCGGCTGCTACGACCGGCTCACCCTCGACCCCGTACGGGCCCTGCTGCTGGCGACCTACCGCGGGCCGCGGCACGGACTGACGCTGCTGAGCGGACGCGACGGCGCCTCGGTCTGCTGGAACGTCGCCAAGCAGTACGCGCGGCCGGCGCTCGACGTCGACGCGCTGGGCCTGTTCACCGACACCGACCGGCCGCCCCGGCTGCCCGGTGTCCAGGTCTTCGACGACCGGGACTTCGAGCGGGCGGACATCCAGGCGGAGATCCTGGGCACCCGGTGGCTGCGGGTGGGCTTCCAGGGGCACGGCAAGGACGACAGCGTCAACCTCGGCGAGTTCACCATCTGCGGTCTCAACGCTTCGGCCCCGGCCACCCCCGGACTGCTCGGCCCGCGCTGCGCGTACGGGCTGCCCTGCTACAAGCCGGAGGACAAGCTGGTCCCCCTCAACCGGGTGGAGGCCGTGGAGCTGGTGCTCAGCGCGTGCAACAGCGGCCCGCTCGCGGACCTCGCCCTGTACGACCCGAAGTACCAGCTGTTGCTGAACGCCCTCGACGGCCCGGCCCGTACGGTGGTCTCGGCGGTGTCGGTGCACGACTCCGACCGGCCGGAGAACGTCGCCTGGATGCACGGCGCCCTCGTCGGCGCGGACTCGGTCGACACCCTCAACGCCAGCCTGGCGGGCTCGCACCCCTACCCGGCGTTCATGCGCTTCGGACTGCCGGGTCCGCCGGAGGACACACCGGCGCCGCCCCCTGCGGCGGACCACCGCCCCGACCCGCTGCTGCTGACCGTGGGCGGTCGGCTCACCGCCTACCTCGCCTCGGACCTGCTGCCGCACAACCACCCGCTGCGGCCCCGGCTGACCAAACTGGCCCGGAAGGTCGACCTGTGGGTGGCCAGGCCCACCCATCTCGCCGACCAGTCGCCCGAGCAGATCAAGGCATCGCTCACGGCGGACCTCCAGTCCCTCGACCATGTCATCACCGAGCAAATCTCGGCCGACCCCGAGACCGAGCTGATGAACTACCCGGCGTACTTCGGTGACCGCAGCACCCTGGACCCGCGGGTCCGGGAGGTCACCTGCCACTGCGGCCGTCCCGCGCAGGAGTTCACCCGGCGCGGTCTGCTCCCGCACGTCCTGGACACCACGTGTGCGGTCTGCATGCGGTGCGGCGATGTCACCTTCCGGATCCCGGACGCCCCCGCCCTGCTCGCCCACGCCGCAGACGAGGTCGGGCAGGGCGAGGTGCTGGAGGTGCGGGCCACGGTCACCGCGGCCCGCACGGGCCCGGTCCGGCTGGGCCTGTTCGTACCGACCTATCTGCGCGAGGACACGACCGTGGAACCGGCCACCACCAGGCGCCGGCTCCCCGGTGGGCGGGCCGAGGACATCACGTTCCGTGTGCGGTTCGCGCCCGGCACCGCTCCGCAGGCCTACTACTTCACGGTGTTCGCCGTACAGGACCTGGCGGTCTCCACGGCCCGGCGCCACTTCGGAGTCGTCCCCCGTACCACCTGACCGCCCCTCCCCCTCCCTCCCATGCCCGACCACCCGCCCACACCCCCGTAAGGAGAAGACCATGGAAAGCCAGAACGTCTCGGAGCGGAGCACCGCGCCCCAGGGCAGGCCGGCGATCGAACTGATCGAGCAGAACGGCCAAGTCACCCTCAGCATCGGCGGCGAGCAGGCCATGCAGGCCTGGGAGCGCGACCTGATGTGGGCCAGCGCCGACATGCTGTGCGAGTACGGCCAGGACTTCTACGAGGTGGGGCTGGGCCTGGGTCTGTCCGCGCTGCGTATCGCGGGCAATCCGGTGACCCGCAGCCACACGGTGCTGGAACTCTTCGGCGAGGTCGAGGACCTGTTCCGCACCCGGTACCCCGCGGTACCCGACACCCTCACGGTCGAGCGCGGCGATTTCTTCGAGCGGATCTTCGAACTGCCGTCGGAGAGCGTCGACGGGATGTTCTTCGACCCGGCCCTCGACATGGACGTCTGGACGGACGCCGCGCTGTGGGCCCGGACCATGCCGGAGGTCGTCCGGGTGCTGCGCCCGGGCGGTGTCTTCATCCCGTTCTTCAGCACCAAGCCGGAGCTGCGCTGGCAGTACCTCCCGCACTTCCGCCGGATCCGGGTCGAGCGGCACCCCTTCGTCGCGTACGACACCACCGAGTACACGCACGGGGGTACCACCGGCGACGCGTTCATCCAGTGCTTCCTCAAGGACTGACCACGCATCGCCCCTTGGCTCTCCGGAGCGGGCACGAGGCCCCACCGCCGACTCCACAGGAGGACGCTTGAGCAGGTCCGCTCGGCTCCTGGCAGCCGTGCTCGGGTGTGTCGCGCTGCTCGCCTCGATGACGGGCGGCGCACCACCCGGCAAGGAGCGTCATACCGATACCCGGACGCCGGCCTCGGCGGCGTACACGGTCGAGCTGGCCGGTGACTCCTCGGGAGGCCAGTGGTCCGGGCACGAGCGGGTGAGCTTCACCAATGTCTCGGCCGATCCGCTTCGGGAGGTCTTCCTCAGGCTGTGGGGCAACGCCCACGGGGGCTGCGCGGCGCCGGCGGTCACCGTGACCCATCTCGCCGGGGCCACCGCGGACGGCCTCCACGTCGGCTGCACGGCGCTGCGGCTCGCCCTGCCGACCCCGCTCGGTCCCGGCGAGCGCCACACGATCGACTTCGACCTCACCGTACGGGCCCCCGAACTCGCCGACAACGCCGGGAGGTTCGGACGGCACGGGGCGTACAGCCATTTCGGCAACGCCCTGCCGCTGCTCGCGGTCCGGGACACCGCCGGTTGGCACCTCGCCCCGTTCACCGATACCGGGGAGTCCTTCTACACCCTGGCCGCCGACTTCACCGTGGCACTCGACCACCCGGCCACCATCGTGGTGCCCGCCACGGGCAGCACGTGGGACACCCCGGGGACCACCGGACGGACCGTCACCACGGCGACGGCCCGCAAGGTACGTGACTTCGCCTGGTCCGCGGGCCCGTTCGACACCGTCTCCCAGGTCATGGCGGGCGGGGTCACGATCAAGGTCCACAGCGGCGCAGGCATCACGGCGGCGGACACGCGGGCCATGCTGGCCGCCACCGGGTCGGCGATGGACACACACGCCCGCGCGTTCGGCGCCTACCCCTACCCCGAGCTGGACGTCGTACTGGACAACGACCTCTGGTTCAGCGGCATGGAGTACCCGGGGTTCGTCCTGAACCGGGTGAAGACGTCCGCCCTCATCCATGAGATCGCCCACCAGTGGTGGTACGGCATCGTCGGGGACGACCAGTACCACCAGCCCTGGCTGGACGAATCCTTCGCCGAGTACGCCACCGAACTCGCCCTCGGCCGCGACGGCTCGGACTGCTGGAGAGCCGTCGAGTGGACGACACCACAGGAGCGGATCACCAACGGCATGGCGTACTGGGACGAACACCCGGCCCGCTACGAGGACGTCGTCTACACCTACGGCGCCTGCGCACTGCACGACCTACGCCGGACGATCGGAGCCGACGCGATGACCCGCCTGCTCCACGACTACGTCCGCACCCACCGCTACGGCGTGAGCACCACACCCGCGTTCAAGGCCGCCGCCCAGTCCGCCACCACCAAGGACCTGACCCCGTTTTGGACCACCCACCGGATCGACGACTGACCGACCCCGATGCCCCGACCACTCACCGGGACGACGTCACACAACGCCGAGCGGGCGGCGCGCCCCCTCACCCGGCTCCAAGCCCCGACCCACACGAAAAGCGCGATCACGTGGGACCTGAGCATCGGCTCCACGGTGTGCCGCGCCCATCAGCATGCGGCCGGGGCCCGCAAAAGCAGGGCGACGACCCGCAGAAAGAACCACCGGGCGGTGTGTTCACCGAGCCGGGACATCACGGTCCGGGACGCTCACGCGGCGGGTTCACGACCAAGCCGCGCTCTGGCCGTCGAGCAAGGTCAGAGGCCCATGTCGATCGTGGTGACGGCCGGGCGGCGCGGCGACTCGCCGCAGTTCGAGCCTGTGCTGGAGAAGGTCCGCGTGCCTCGTATCGGACCGGGTCGCCCACGCGCGTCCGCCCCAACCAACCGGGTCCGCGCGGACAAGGCGTACGCCTCCCGCAAGAACCGTACCTACCTGCGCCGCCGCGAAATCCGCTGCCAGGCCGGACCGCAGCCTTCGGCTCGGCCGGTCCGACATATCGGCAACTCCGCCCCCGCGCACTCACATCAGCCAACCTAGAGCGCTCCGACCCACACCCTAGGGCCGGCCTCGAAGCGCAGCCAGGTCTTCTGAGCCGCGTCCTCGGCCTCCCTGACGCTGCCCAGGATCCGGTAGGCGATCGAGAACAGCAACGGTCGCAGTTCTGCGAACTCCTCGGCCCTGCCGACAACCTGACCCGCTTTTCGTCCGTCCGGTGCTCATTCGACCGCTGACCGGTCAGCGTGCGTCTCGCTGGCCGGTCGGCTACGGATATCCGCGACTTCGCAGTTGCTCCCGTGATTCCGTGCTTCAGTGCCACTTCCCGGGCTGGTAGTCACCCCCGGGCTGCCGGGTGATGATGTTCATCCGGTTCGCCAGGTTCAGGAAGCCGACCAGCAGCACCAAGGCGGCAAGCTGCTGCTGGTCGTAGTGCTTGGCGGCGTTCGCCCATACCTCGTCGCTGACGCCGTGCGCCGCGTCCGCGAGCCGGGTTCCCTCCTCGGCCAGCTCCAGCGCAGCCCGCTCGGCGTCGGTGAAGACCGTGGCTTCCGGCCACGCCGCCACCAGACCCAGTCGCACCGGGTCCTCGCCGACGGCAAGGGCCTCCTTGGTGTGCATGTCGAGGCAGGCGGCACAGCCGTTGATCTGGCTCACCCGCACCGAGACGAGTTCCTGCGTGGTGATCGGCAGCGTCGTGTCCCTGAGCGCCTTGCCCGCCGACATCAGGTACTTGAGGGCCTTGCCGGTGCTCGGCTCGGCCATGAAGTCCAGTCGCGCGTCCATGGTGTGTTCCTCCGTGCTCGTGAGTGGCTACACACCCGAGACGAGGCAGCCTGCCGCCCTGTGACTTGGCAGAGATGTGACCTGCATCACTGGAGCGACCGGGTCTTTTCGCGGGCGGACGCCACTCGAACCAGCGGGCCGAGATCCGGGCGAAGGTTCTCGCCCGCTGGGACGACTGAACGCGTCCTCCGTGTGCCCCCGGCGGCCCACTACCCTCACGCCAGTCACTCCCCTGGCACAGTCACATACATCAGCACCCGGGAGTACCCGACCGGAGGAAGTGGAGGCTTCGCCTTTTGGCCCAGCAAGACCCTGGATGGTCGATGCCGACCGGGCGGGACGCCTCGATCGCGGGGAGCCTGCCTTGGGGCGCTGCGCGTCATCCGACACAGAGGTGAACCCATCAACTCCTCAGGCATCGGTACGGAGCATCCCGACGGAACCTCTGCTGTCCGGAGCAGCACGCCGTCCATGCAGATCTGTCTCCCATCCGACGGCGACGGCCGCCAAGCGCCGGAGGCAGTATCGAGCGAGCCGCCGCCGAGCTACTCGGCTTTTCCCAGCACGGCCGAAGAACAGGAGCAGACGCGAGCAGATGGGACTCGGTGCCGCGATCGGCTACGACGACCCGGACTTCGGTCGGTCCACGGTGTGCCCGGAGTCGTCGGCCCGAGCGGCGAGGAATCGGCTGGAGCAGACCCGGATGACCGCTGCGGCCACCGAGTCGGCCGGCCAGTGCCACCCATGTGGGGATCGTGCCCCGCAGACCGGGGCGGCCTCCCGGGCCGAAGGGCATGGGTCGCCCTCCGAGAACCGGGTCAAGGCGATGCGGTGGTGATCAAATCGTTGCCGCATTGCGTGCAACCGCGTGAAGCTCTCCCTTGTCACACAGTCAGCCACAGGGGCCTCTGACCGGTGTTCCTGTGTGTTCGGTTCAGGCTTCAGGGGAGAGGGCGGGCCGGAGATGGGGAAGACGATGTGGAGAGCGGCGGTGGTCGGCGGGGCGGCGGTCGTGTTCACGGGGGTGGCGGTGCCGGCGGGAGCGTCCTCGTACACGACGGTCAAGAAAGCGACCTCCAGTGGTACAGGAGCGCTCAGAACCACGGTGAAGGCGACCGGGACGGGGACGTGGCGGTGGTCATGCAGCGGGGACTCCGCCTCCGGGGCGAAGTCGTCGACCGGGGACCATGTCGCCGTGCGGTAGGCGACGTGCGCGGGCCAACTCGCTCGGCGCCGACATCACCATGCTCGTCGCCCACCAAGAACGACAAGCTGCTGGACTGTCCGCTCCCCGCTGCGGCGCGCGTCGACGGCCGACAGTCCGGCGAACAGCCCGACAGGGGGCACGAGAAGTGAAGCGACGCGAGAGATACGCCGCTGAGGTCAGGGAACTCGCCAAGGCCGAAGGCACCCTCGCGGCGCGACAGGTCATCCAGCCGTGGATACACGCCGTGATCGCCGTCGCCTGCGCGGTCGTGGTGTGGGTGATCCCGGCCGAGGACGCCCGGGCCGTGGCCTTCGCCTCGGTGGTCTATCTGCCGCTGTTCGCGGCCGTGGTGGCCGTACCGCTCGGGAGGATCGTCTGGCTCTACCGGCTGCCCGAGGACGAAGGACCCGACGCCGACGCCGATGAGGTGAAGGAGTTGGGGCCCCGGGTCTACATGTGGGGAATGGGTATCTCCATCGCCCTCGTCGGAGGCATCGGTGCGGTGGTGGCCGCCCTCGTCCCGGCCTCCTGGATACGCTGGCTGCTTCCCGTCCTGGGTATGTGGGCTGTGCTGGAGGCGGCACACCGTGACCGGGGCCAGTACCGGCGGGCACATGGGGTGGTCCGTGCGGCTGCCGCCACCCCCTGGTACGACGACTATCACACGCTGATCCGCGAGCGGCGGGAGCGGGTTCGGGGACCGGGCCGGCGGAGTTGATAGGGCCGGGTACAGCTGACCTGGGAGCGGACGCTCCAGAAGGAGGAAACTGAGTGAACGCCGTGGTCCTGGTCCGACGGCACAGCGTCCTGACGGCATTGGCGGCAGCGGTGACCGTCGCGGTATCCGCCTCCTGCGCTTCGCCGAGCGGCGGCGAGTCCGAATCGTCCTGCGAATACCGGGTCGAGTACGACCGGCGCGTGTACTCCGACCTCGCCAACGCCGACTTCAAGATCGGGGAAGAACTGGGCCCGGCGACTGTCCCACCCTGCGACGACACACCCGGTGATGGAAACAGTCCGGTTTCGCCGGACTTGACGATCGCCTACGCGGTCGAGGGAGTGGATCCCAGCATCGCGATCGCTGTGGACGACGCACCCGATGGCGTCCTGTTCATAGCCAAAGCCCTGGAGAACGACCTTCCTCCGGAGGTCAAGAGACTGGTCGGAGGCTCCTGACACTGGAGCGATCGCCTGTCAACGACGATCGCACCCCCCTCCGTTGCGGCAGCCGCGACTGTGTGGCCGTGCTCGCCGGAGGCCTCGTACGTCACCGTTACCGCCCTGTCGGTCGACGGCGGCACCTGGCCCGGAGCGGTACACCGGGTAGCGGCGCTGGGGCCGTTGCGCGCGTACTGGGTCGGCGGTCACCGGGGAATCACTCCGCGGTGCAGGGCGGCTCGGGGCGCGAGCCCGGAGGAAGTTCCTCGCGCTCCCGGTCGTTGAAGGGCCGGTCCGCAATCCGGCAGAGGGATCGCCACCAGGTGTCCGTTTCGATGGCGAGTGTCTGGATCTGGCCGCTGACAACGAAGCGGACTGTGGAGTCGGGCAAAGTGACGGCTCCGAACCCGCTCCCGCCGGCCGGGGACGGACCGGCGCCCACCGCGCGGCCGGAAGGTGCGTCGTACAGCGCGAGGGTGTTGCCCGCGTCGAGCACCAGCAGCCGGGTCGTCCCCGCGAAGGCGACGAGCTTGGAACCGGTGGGAAAGGGCACGGTGTTTCCCACCTTGCGTCCGCTCGCCACATTCCAGAACCGTATCTTTCGGTCCGAGTGGGCGACCGCGGCGAGGCTTCCGTCGGCACTGAACGTGACCGAAGGAGGTTCCTGTGTCAGGAAGAGTGGATTCCGCACGCCGACCGACCCGTCCCAGCGGGTCACCTGCTTGCCTTCGACGAGGTCCCATACGGTCACCTCTCCCGTTCGGCTGCCCATGCTGGTGGTGATCAGGGCCTGAGCGGGGTGCCCGGGACGCGGGACGATCTGGCCGATCGGGGCGAAGGGTGAGGGGGCGCCCTGCGGTGCGGGAGCCACCCGCAGCGCGGGAGCGAGGATGGTCGCGGTGTCGGGATCGACGCGCAGCACCTCGTTCGAGGACAGCAGTACGGCGAGGTCGCCGTTGCCGAGTTGGGTGACCCATTCGATGTGTGACCCGTCCGGCATCGGCAGCTCGATGTCCGCGCGACGGGCGGGATCGTCGGCCGCGTGCAGGCTGATGGCGCGGCCTCCCGGGTCCCACAGGGCCACCTGTCCGTAGCCGTCCGTGTCCATCCAGGTCAGCTGCCATCCCTCCGATCCCTCCGGCTCGCCGGGCGGCACGGCGGACCGGATCGGAACGCCCTCGCCGACGACGTACAGCCGGTTCTCCTGGAGCACGGCGAACCGATCGGCGGCCGGGGCCAGGGCGACAGCGTTCACACCGCTCTCGAAGTCGAGGTCGCCCGGCGGCAGGCCCTCGACCGGGTTGAGCAGGAGCAGGCTCTCGCCGAGTGCCGCGGCCATTGTGGGTACTCCGCCGTCGCTGCGGGGCGGCCAGACGGCGACGGGGACACTCTCCTCAGCCGTGCCGTCCGTGGGGACGATCGCCGTCCACGTCTTTCTCGGGGCAGTGTCCGGGCGTACGGCGGTCACGGCGAGGACCCCGTACTCCGGGACGCCTTCGAGCGGGTCGCCCGCTTCGGCGAAGGCTGTCCGGTACAGCCCGGTCGCGTCGGGATCGAGGAACCTCAGCGGGAAGCCCGTGCCCTGTTCGGTGCCGTCCAGGGTCATGAACGCCGGGCGGGCGTTGCTCACTCCGGTCTCCAGCAGCGTCCCACGCGCGGTGAACCGGATGATGGAGCTGCTGTCCGTGACCAGTCGCCGCTTCTCCTGTCCGTCGGACAGCGCGAACACTCCGGCCGACCAGGTCGGTTCCTTCGAGTCGGGCCCGTTCCAGGTGACGGCGACGCTGTCCCCGCCTGCGACGAAGGTCGCTGACTCGGCTGGTCTGTCCCTGATCCGGTCGGCCATGGGGATCGGCCGGCCGGTGGAGACCGTCCAGGCGTCCAGACGAGCCTGCTGATCGGTCCCGCCCGCCTCGGCGTCGTAGGCATGCAGGCGCAGCAGACGTGTGCCGTCGTCGGAGAAGTCGAGCGAGGGTCCGAACACCGCGTGATAGGCGGGTCCCGCGGCCGATAGAAGCCGTCCCGCGGTGTCGTCGGAGCCGACCTCCCACAGGCGGACCGAGCCGTCGGCGGCGGTGACGGCGTACCACCGGCCGTCGTCGCTGAAGGCGTCCTGGAAGTCGCCTTTCGGGATGCCCTGGAGGGTCCGGCCCCGTGGCTGGTCGGAGGTCGCGCCGGTGATGAGCCGGATCTGGCCGCGGGTCTCGTCCTCCGACTGGATGACGACCGCGAGGGCATCGCCTGCCGGGGCGGATTCCATGGCTGTCGCCCTGCCCTGCCACAACCCGGTGCGTACGCTCTCGACGCCCCGCATGCGCAGGTACTGCCGGAACAGCGCCGCCTCCGCCTTGTCGGTGTCCTGCGTCGCCCACGCTCCCATCGCGGCCTGCACGGAGAACTCGAAGTCGGAACTGGCGCGTTCCTCGGAAAGGTCGGCCAACTGCTGAGAAGCGAGGGTGCGCAGGCGCTCCTCGGCCCGGTCCCGCCGCTGCACCGCGTCCACCGCGAGCAGGGCCGTCAGCACGGCGAGTACGACGGTGACGGCGGCGAACGACATCAATCCGTACGTGCCCATGCGCGCGCGGCGCCGACCTGCGGCCAGATAGGCGCGCTGCCGCTCGGTGACGTCGGCGGCGCGCTCGGTCAGCCAGCGCTTCGCCGCCCCCAGCAGCCGCTCGGGCGGCGCGGCCAGCAGTCGGCCGCCCGACTCGCGCCATCGGCGGGCATGGTCCTCCACCTCGGCCTGCCAGGCGCGGAACTCGGCGCCCTCGCGCAGGCAGTCGCCGAGCCACTGCCACTCACGCAGCAGGGCCTCGTGCGCGATCCGCAACGACTCGCCGGACTCCTCCGCGTTGTGCGGTCGGGTCCACACGAGCAGTTTCTCGCGCACCATGCGCCGCGCCAACCGTGTCTGGCTGTCGTCGAGTTCGGCGGCCGGTACGTCATCGGGCACGAACCTGCCGACCCCGTCCGGGCGAGCCAGCCGCTGGAACAGCCGCCGTGCCGCGATCTCGTCGGCGGCGCCGTCAGCGACGGCGTGGTCCAAAGTGGCCTGGGCGTGCCCCGCCAGTGCCCCGGACAGGCCGCCCAGTTCCTCGTACGCGGCCGTGGTGAGACGTCCGCCGGTGCGGTGGCGCCACAGCTCGGCGAGGGTGAACTCCAGCAACGGCAGGCAGTTCGCCTCCCCATGCGCCTCCTGGGCCTCGTGCGCGTCCCGCAACAGCCGTTGCAGGAGGCCCGGTTGGAGCGTGATCCCGGGAGTGGTCCGCAGTGGTTCCGAGACGATCTCGGCCAGGGCCGCCTCGGAGAGCGGGTCGGCGTACACGAGCGCGGCCCGACGTTCGGCCGCGGGCAGCGCGGGAGCCAGTACGTCGAGCGTGGCGTGGCGAGCCGACAGCACCACCCGCAGCCCGCGGCCCGGCACCGTGTCGGCGACATCGGTGAGTTCGCGCAGCCAGGTCACGATCTGCCGGGCCGCCCGGGGCGCCGCCGCATACTCCTCGAACTGATCGAGCAGCAGCACGCACAGCCGGTCCCCGGCCGCGGCGCGCAGCCGCTCCCGCAGGTGGGCCAGCGCGATCCCGCCCTCCGACAATGCCTGCCGTACGACGCTGACGCGCGAGTCGTCCGACGCCCCGCCCTCGGCCGTGTCCCACAGGGCCAGCAATGCCTCGCCGAGGAACTCGGCAGGAGCGTCCGCCTCCCGTGGCGTGCGTACCGTGACGACCGCGCGTACGTCCCGCAGCCGTGGCAGCAGTCCCGCGCGCAGCAGCGAGGACTTCCCCGTGCCCGACTGGCCGGTCAGCAGTGTCAGCGGACGGACCCGGACAGCCTCCGCGAGGTCCTCCGTCTCCCTTTCGCGGCCGTGGAAGAGGTGCGAGTCCTCCTCCTCGAAGCGCAGCAGGCCCTTGAAGGGGCCCGATCCGACGGCGGCGTCCTGGAGGGCGAGGCGCCGTTCGGGGACGAGATACGCCGTCCCTTCCAGGCCCGCCCGCCCACGCGTCGCGAGCATTCCGACCACCGCGCGTGCCTGGACGTCCCAGACCGGACTACCGCTGAAGCCGCCGGTGAGCGGCACGCTGCCGTGCCCGGCGTCGAGCTGGAAGCGGCCCCTTCCCTCGCCGCCGCGCAGGACTCCGTGGGCGTTCACTCCGCTGCGGGTGGTCTCCGGGAAACCGTAGACGCGGGCCTCGACCCCCCAGGGCGGCGCGTCGAGACCGGCCGGCGGCAGGGGCATGGTGCCCGGCACCTCGTCGGCGAGACGCAGGACCAGAATGTCGTCCGCCGGGCGCCACTCGGCGACGGTGGTCGCGACCGGCGCCGACGGATCCGCGAGCAGCGGGAAGTCCACCCGTAGCGGCACATCCGGAGCCACCGAGTCCGCCTGTGGCCGTCCGACCAGCAGGTGGGCACAGGTGCAGACAAGGTCGGGAGCGAGGAGGAATCCGGCGCCGCGCGGTTCGCCGTCCGGGCCGAGGATCCGGGCGAGCCCCCATTCGAAGACCGCGCCGGAGGACGACGAGAGCGGTGGCTTTGCGTCAGAGGCTGCCATCGCTCCCACCCGTGACGGGAGCGGTGATGTCCCCGGCGATGACGGCGTTCTGCACGGCGGCTACCGGGCGGCGTCCGGCGCGCCGGGGTCCTCGGGGCGGGGGTCCTCTGGGTGGAGGGCCTCGGGGTGGAGGGCCTCGGGGCGGGGTGCCTCGTCCGCCGGCTCCGTGTCACGGCCCCGTGCGTCCGGCTGCTGCTCCCACTCCAGCAGGATCTTGAAGTGCCCCTCGGAGGCGGCACGGGCCAGGACGACGCCTGCCTCCGCGCTCAGCTTCACCCCGAACTCCAGGGCCACCCGGTCAGGCATCTGGGGCATCGCGCGCAGCGAGTCCAGTACGTCCTGCGCGGCGGGCCGGACGCGGTCCACCGCCTGCCGCAGGGTGTCGGCGGTGTCCGCCGTGCGGTCCGTCCGCCGCCGGGAGATCGGCTCGTACGGGTCACCGTCGTAAGGCCCCGACGAGGACACGCCGTCGACCTCCACCCGCACCACCGTGCCGTCGCTCGTCCGGAACTCGGTCGTGTCCGTCATCGTGTCCGCCGACCCGTTGCTTCCGTCACACCACTGCGCCGCATGGGGGAAGAGCTTAGGTATCGCGCGCACGGCGGGCAACGGCTCCAACGGTCAAAGAAAGCAGGTGAGTTGCAGCCATGGCCGAACGGGACACCAGCGTCCCTGGGCGGGGCCCCGATCCGTTCATTGGTGGAGTTCTGCCGGTGGTGCACGACGTGCACCGGGCGCAGGTGCTGCGGGTCGACCGAGACGCCGGTCTCGTCCAGCGGGCCTGTCGGTGACCGCGTCCTTCGCGCCGCGCTGCGGCCACAGGCTGCGGGCTGCGGGCCAGCGCCATGCCGTACATGGAGGACTCTTCCGTCACGGAGTACCTCTTCCACGTCCCCCGCCGGCACGGGCTCCTCGCGGTGCGCGACCAGCGGGAGGCGCGCTGGCGGTCGAGTGGTGGTCGACTTTCGGCCATGGCGTGAGCTGGCCGCCGGAGGCCAGCGGAGGCGGTCGTGGCTGGTGAGCACAGTGGCCGGTAGGCACCGTCGGCGCCCTCGCGGTCCTGGTCCCGGCGTCTTCTCCGATGACGCAGATCCGAGCGGCGCATTGTGCCGCGGAGCTGGCGCCTTCCAGGCGTTTGGCCACAAGCCCGGGTCCCTGCCGGGAGCGGCATTCGCAGTATCCGCGCATGCGTCGCACCCGCCGCACCCGCCGTATCCCCAAAGGAGATCTTGGCCATCGCATGGCCCACCGATGAATCACGCGAGAAGCGAAAGATGGTAGGGGCAGACACCTCCAGCATCACATCAACTGCCTCGAAACTGTCCGGTATTCGATCGCGCCGAGCCGGAGGCAAGGGCAAGAATCCGGTCAGCGCGGCGAAGGGTCGGCGAAGGTCGTTGTGATTTCGCTGTGCCTCCGCAGCGAAACTGCATGAATTGACCAGGGAAGTGCCAAAGCCCTTGTTGAGCGAAGACCAGAAGATCCGGCACGATGCCGACGAACTCCGACGCCTGCTGCTGGGCGAACTCGGCAACATGCCCACCGAACTGGAAACCATCCAGAATGCGGGTCGAGTGTTCTTCAACGACCCCGAGGGAATATCGCTCTACGGAAGACCGCCGAGTCAGTGGTATCGCGAAGGATTCCGGGTACCCGGCCGTACGCTGGTGGAGGCCTGCATCGATCCCACCGCGGTGCGTATTACCGAGGCCGTGCGCGACACGCTCTCCGCCCGGGAGACCCCGGAACTCGTCGTCGATCTTTTCGCCGGGTCCGGGAACCTGATGCTGCACATCGGGCAGAGCTTGGCCAAACCCGTCCTGGGAATCGAGAAGAACCACACCGTCGCGCGGCTCACGGCCCGGAATCTGTCCCTTCAGGGCACCTCGCCCTCCTGTCTGCGCCACGGGGACTGGGGCGCCTACTTCACCGCACCCTGCCCGGTCGAGGGCGTCTGCCTGTTCATAGTGGCGCCGCCGTGGCAGAGCGCGTTCTCGTTCGCGCGCGGTCTCGACCTGCGGCTGACCCAGCCGCCGGTGTTGACCGTGCTCGACACCATCGCCGCCCGGAGCGGGGCCGGCCGGAACGTGGCCGTGGTGCAGACCCCGATGCGCAGTGACGTCGACGCGGAGTCCCTGAGCGAGCTGGCCGCACGCCACCGCATCCTGCACGCCCAGCCCGGCTGCCTGATCGTCGAGGTTCTCGGCCGCGTCCGGGAAGGAGCACGCCATGACCAGTGAGCGATTGTCGGTCCGGCTGGTGGAACAGGGCGTCTGGGCCAGCCGCCGCGAGTCGATGCCCCTGGCGTCGGGCTATCTCAAGGCCACCGCGCTCGCCGACGAACGCATCGAACACGGCGCGAACATCGAGATCGTCAGCTTTCGCGGTGGAACGACGCTCGCCGAGATGGCCGCCGAGTTGTTCACGGGTGCGGTACCGGACGTCCTGGCGTTCTCCGTGCTGGGCTGGAACTACCGATCCTTCGGCGAACTGGCGGAAACCTTCAAACAACTCAATCCGCACGGTTGGGTCGTCTTCGGCGGCACCCATGTGTCCGGCCAGAGCGAACGGGTCTTCCGGATGTACCCGGCGGTGGACGTGGTGGTCAACGGCGAGGGTGAATTCGTCTTCCGCGAGATACTCCACGCCTACCTCGACGGCGGAGATCCCGGCGATCTCGACACCCTGAGCCACATCGACGGCATCTCGTACCGGAAGCGGGACGGAACCGCGCGCACGACCCGCGAGCGGGAGCGAATCCAGGACCTGGAACAGATACCGTCTCCCGTTCTCACCGGAGCCATCCCCCTCACCGACACGGACGGCGCCTTCCGCTACCGGGTCGGCCTCATGGAGACGAACCGCGGCTGTCCCTACAAATGCGCGTTCTGCTACTGGGGCGGGGCGATCGGGCAGAAGGTGCGCACGTTCTCCCGGGGACGGCTGCGCGCCGAGATCGAGACGTTCGCCCGGCTCAAAGTGCACTCGATCTTTCTGTGCGACGCGAACTTCGGGATGCTGCGCAGCGATGTCGACTTCATCGACGACGTGATCGCGGTGCGCGCGGAGTACGGATTCCCCAAGGCGCTGGTCGCGTCCTGGGCGAAGAACAAGTCCCTCACCTTCTACGAGATCGTCAAGAAGATGAAGCGGGCCGGCCTGCACAGCTCTTTCGTCCTGTCCCTCCAGACCCTCGACGACGACGTCCTCGCCACCATGAACCGGAAGAACATGAAGGTCAACGACTGGGAGGATCTCGTCAGCTGGCTCGCCACGGAGAACATGGACGTCAAAGCGGAACTCATCTGGGGCGCGCCGGGAGAGACGCCGGAGACCTTCATGGCGGGCTACGACCGGCTGGCCCGCCACGTCACACAGATCTCGCCGTATCCGATGATGATCCTGCCCAACACGGACTACGCGACGAAGAAGGCCGAGCACGGTTTCATCACCGTGCGTGGCGACAGTGACGATTTCGAGTATGTCCTGGCCCACCGCAGCACGAGCCTGACGGAAAATCAGGAGATGCTCCGCCTGCTGTTCTGGATCAGGGTGCTCGCCGAGATGCTGGTACTGAGAAACATCTGGGTCGGCATGGCGGAACTCGCCGGGTTCACCCAGACACAGCTGCTGCGCGACTTCGCCCGCTGGATCGACGGCGCGGACGGCCCGGTCGCGGGCGCGCTGCGCGCCGCGCGGGACGCCACGGTGGGAGGCCGCGACCAGCGCGGTGTCGCCGTCGGCATCCTCTACACCGACCCGGCCGCCAAGGACCTGCTGCGGCGCTGGTGGCGGGAGAGCGTCCGCGACCGGCTGGCCACGGAACACCGTCCACTGCTCGACGAGATGATCCGCTACGACCTGGAGACCCACCCCGTCCACGCACCGCCGGAGGCGGCGACGGAGCCCGGCCTGCCGACCGAGGTCCGGGACGGCGTCGAGTACTACGTCGCCCGCGCGGTCGGCTTCGCCTACGACATCCCCCGGATCGTCGCCTCGCTGCGCGCCGGCCGGCCCGTCGATCTCACTCCCCGGCCGACCACGTTCGACCTGTACTACCGGCGCGGTTCGGAGCACGTGGTCCACTCCACGAGCCACGAGATCCTCTACTACCTCGGCAAACCTCTCCAGGGAGACGACATGTGAGGCCACGCCGGGCCTGGTCCTGGGTGCCTTCGCGGGCCAGGGTGAGCGGCCCGTCCTCGACGGCGCCCATCGCCAGGCGGAGCAGCGTGACGGGGTGGGGGGCTATGCCGTAGCCGAGGTTCGCAAGGGCGTGGACGTCGAGCAGCCTGCCCCTGCCGGTCCCGGTCCGGCTGATCGTCGGGGTTGGCTTTGCCAATGGCTGTGCCAGACGCACGCCGACAGGCACGAGCAAGCTCAGGGCGCGAGGTACTCGCGGCACCGGCGATCCGCCTCGCACCCGGGATACAGGCCGGCCCATCCGCCCGGTGTGTCGTGGGTGCCGCGGGAGAACCAGGTGACGGCGTCGCCCCGCCGGTACGTCAGCCCGCTCTGGTCCTGCGTCGGCGGGGTCTCCAGGAGCAGGGCGAGGTCCTCGGTGCCGAATCCGAAGTCCTTCAGCCACATCGTGATGATCTCGCCGGGTGTGCACCCCGGGCACGGCGAGGTCATGAAGTCCTCGTGCGACTCGACGAAGAGGAACAGATTGGACAGGGGGCGCTCGTCCCCCGCGCAGGCTGCCTCATACACAGGGCCGACCAGCCCGCGCCAGTACGCCTGGACGCTTCCGGTGTCGTCGCCGGATCCGGTGATGCCTTCCAGATTGGCGCCTGCGCACGCGGGACTCGGTCCGGTGGGCGGCAAGTTCGTCGGGTCCTGCGCTCCCGGTCGTGTCTGCACCGGGGCGGAGGAGCCCGGGGAGGGGCCGCGGTGGTCGTCCTGGACGAGTGCAGGGCCAGCGTCATGGCGGCGGAGAGCACGGCCGCCAGGGCGAGCAGGGCGGGGTGGGGGCGGCGGCGGTCGTTCACCGAGCGCCCGTACCAGCCGTCGTCTGCCCCTGTTCCACGGCTGTGTTGGGGCACGCCGCCGTGGGCGGGAGGGTCTGGCAGAGCGAGAAGTCGCTCTGCAACTCGAAGACACGGCGGTACTGGCTCCCGGTGCCCGAGGCGTCATCGCTGGACGCCGTGAGTTCGAAGGGCCGTCCGTCGTCGTCGACGGTCAGGGTCTTGGGGTCGTCGCCGAGCATGTAGGTGACGCGGAGCCGGAAGGAGACGTAGTGGCGCTCGGTGTGGGCCCGCACGAGGACGACCTGCTGTTTGCCGTCCCGCAGGGTGATGGTCCGCTGGGCGAAGAAGGGCTTGCCCGGCTTGATGGTCGCGCTGGCGTCGTCATAGACGGCGTCCCGGGCCTGGGGGCGTACACGGTCCATGTCGAACATCATGTTCATCGTCGGGGAGCCCGCCTGCGGCGGGGCGCTGAACAGCGTGCCCGACCAGGGCGCCGTACGCGCCACGATCTCCGGCTCGATGCCGATGATGTTGATCTGCTGGTTTCGGCGGCTGGTGAAGACGGTCCGGAGCGTCAGCGTCTCCAGGTTGACGGCGCCCACTTCGCGCAGTGCCTGGTCGAATCCGGTTGCGGTGGCGGCGCCCGGTTCCGCCATGAGTGCGGTGAGCCGTGCGTCGGGTCGGTGGTCGTCGCGGGTGACCTTGCTCAGGCCCTCGTCGTCGAGTTGGACCATGTCCACCGACACCGCGAGCTCCGGCCCGGAACGCAGTCCGTCCTGGATCGCGGGGACGTCGACCACCTCTCGGGGCGTGGCGATGATCCAGTTGCCGAGCATCGCCGCCAGGGCTCCCGCGACCACGGGTACGAACCATATGCGTAACCCGACAAGACGGCCCCGCAGTCCGCTCGGCCCAGGCGCGGTTCCCCGTCGCCGCTCCTGGCGTTGCCAGGCCCGTGTGGTCGTGCGCCCGCGCCGCGACCACGTGGCACGCCAACCTGGTCCAGAACGTGGTGACACGGCGCCCCCCGGAGCAGAAGTCGGCCGACGGTGGTTTCCCAGTGGTCTGGGCCCCCACACCCGTACGTTCGTGTCGGACGGGCATACGCCGGCCGGAAGTGCGACGCATTCTAGAGGCACCGCCCCGCCGCACACACCGATCACCCGGCCTCGCCGAACTGCCCGCGCTCCAGTAGGCGGAGGGGAGTTGCCCTGGGCTCAGCCCCTGCGTGTCGGCGACGGCCCTGGTTGCGGGCCCACCTCAGGGGACCGGGTCGGGGTGGACGTCGATCACGCGGGTGCGGGCGGCGCTCTCTTGTCGGGCCGTGGGCTCCAAGTCGCGGTACAGATCGTGATACAGGGTGTGAGCCGCCTTGGCCGGCCAGTCCGGCGGGAGGTGCGAGACCGGGAGCCGTGGGTCGGCGCGCGCGATCTGGGACCACTCGCTCTGAAGCAGCAGTATGCGGGTGAGGGCGCTCGCTTTGGCCCGGCCGGTCGGGTCGGGGTGCTCCCAGCGGGCGACGAACGCGCGGTACCGGGTGGCGATCGCCTCCAGGTCGAAGGCGTCGTGGATGAGCTGCACGCTGTCGGTCGGCGGGACGGGTCGGGCGATGAAGGCGCGGACGGCCGGGCCCAGGTGCAGGTCGGAAAGCAGTGCCTCGGTATCGACCTGCCCCGGCGCGATCCACATGCCGTTGTGCAGCAGGCCGAAGCCACGCCAGGTCAGCCTGGACCGCAGCTGATGGCGTTCGGCTCGCTGCCCTTCCGGCAGTGAGAACCCCAGGACGGTCCATTCCCCGTCCCACGGCCAGTCGGGCGGCTGGTGAGCGGCCTTCTGACCATCGGCCAGCACCGCGGATCCGTGGGCGGTGAGCGCGTAGAACATCTCCCGGCGGTGCTTCACGCGGGTCAGCAGTCCGCGGTCGGTCATGCGGGTGAGTGTCGAGCGGACCGCGTGGGTGGAGATCCCCAGGTCGGCCAGGACATCGATGGCCGAACCCGCCGCCAACGCCAGGGGTCGCTCGTACACGGTGAAGCCGAACAGCATGAGCGCGAGGAACTGGGGCCGGTGGGCCCGCGCCAGCTCGGGCGGGTCTTCAGGGGTGTCGTCCAAGGGGCGGGGCGGTAGAGGCACGGGTCGATAGTAAGGCCGGACCCTAAAGGTCGCCACATCATTGACGACCGCCAGATAAGTGCCTAGCTTTAAGGGAGAGCGTGTACCGCACGAAGGAGGAACGACATGGCGACGACGTCACTTCCGGACCGGCCGAATCCTGTGAACACCGAGGTCACGGAATCGGAAGGCCGGGCACTCGGCACCTGGCAGACAGTGCTCGCTACGGAGCGTGACGGCATTGCCTGGGTGGTGCTGAACCGTCCGGAGAAGCGCAACGCGATGAGCCCGACCCTCAATGACGAGATGGTCGAGGTGCTGGACGCCGTCGCGGCCGACGAGCGCTCCCAGGTGCTGGTCCTCACCGGCGCCGGCAACTCCTTCACGGCCGGGATGGACCTCAAGGAGTACTTCCGTGAGGTCGACGCGCTGCCGCCGATCCAGCAGGAGATGCGCCGCCGGACGGCCCATCTGTGGCAGGGACCCCGGCTGCGTGGATTCCCGAAGCCGACCATCGCCATGGTGAACGGATACTGCTTCGGCGGCGGGTTCACGCCGCTGGTGTCCTGCGATATCGCCGTGGCCGCCGAGGACGCGCTGTTCGGGCTGTCGGAAGTAAACTGGGGCATCATTCCGGGCGGCAATGTGCCCCAGGCGATCGTGCACACGATGAGCCTGCGCGACGCCCTCTACTACAGCATGACCGGCGAGACCTTCGACGGCCGCAAAGCCGCCGAGATGCGCCTGGTCACCGAGGCGGTCCCGGCCGACCGGCTGCGCGAGCGGGTGATCGAGATCGCCCAGTTGCTGAAGTCGAAGAACCCGACCGTGCTGCGGGGCACCAAGGAGGCCGTGCGGCACATCAGGTCGATGGGCTGGACAGAGGCGGAGGACTACATCAACACCAAGCTCGCCGCCGCGATCAACACCGATCCCGAGCAGGGGCGGGCACGGGGGCTGGCCCAGTTCCTGGACGAGAAGTCGATCAAGCCCGGTCTTCAGGGGTATGTGCGCCCGGGCTCCGGGTCCGAAGGCGCCGCACAGTGAGCACCGCACGCTCCGACACGGACGCGCCCCCGGACACGAACCCGGACACGTGGCGCGAGGGAAGAGTGAGTCCCGCCGCCGACGCGGCGGGCGGCGGCAGCCGTTCGGCGATCGCCAGGATCGTCACACCGGAGTCGATCGCCGTCATCGGGGTGTCGACCCGTGCGCGGTCCGTATCGCACACGTTGGTGGACAACCTGCTGTCCAACGGCTACGAGGGCCGGCTCCACCTGGTCGGACGGCAGGCCGGCGAGGTCGCGGGACGGCCGGTGCTGCCCGGGACGGACGCGCTGCCCGAGCCGGTCGACCTCGCCGTGGTGGCCGTACCGGCGGCAGCCGTGCCCCAGAGCATCGCGGGCCTCGCCGGTCGTGCGGCGGGCGCGGTGTGCTTCGCGTCGGGGTTCGCCGAGGCGGGGCCGTCGGGACAGGTGGCGCAGCAGCAGCTGGCCGAGGTGGTGCGGGCCAGTCGCCTCCGGCTGCTGGGACCCAACTGTCTCGGCTTCTTCAACTACGTCGACGGCGTTCACATCAAGATGACGCCGATGGCCAAGCAGCAGCCGATGCCGCGCGACCGCGGACCGGCGGTGGCGGTGGCCGCGCAGAGCGGCTCGCTGGCCGCTCATGTGGTCGGCTCCCTGACGCGGCGAGGCGTACCGATCGCGTACTCCGTGTCCACGGGCAATGAGGCCGACCTGGACCTCGCGGACTTCGTCGAGCTCTTCCGGCAGGAACCGCTGATCGGCACGATCGCCGTCTACGCGGAACAGATCCGGCGACCGGACCGCTTTCTCGCCGCCGTGGCCGCGGCCCGCGCCGCGGGCAAGCCGGTGGTCGTGCTGCACCCCGGCCGCAGCGCCGCGGCCCGGGCCGCGGCGCAGTCCCACACCGGAGCGCTGAGCGGCGACCACGCACTGATCAGCACCGTGCTCACCGGCGTCGGCGGAGTGGTCGCCCATACGCTTGAGGAACTGATCGACCTGACCGAACTGCTGCGGCACGAGCCGGAGTTGAGCGATGCCGGGCTGGTATCGGTCAACGGCTCAGGTGCCGTCGGTGTCCTCCTTCAGGACTACGCCGACGACGTCGGCCTGCCGCTGGCCGAACTGTCCGCGCCCACGCGCGCCGCGTTGGCCGAGCGGTCGCCGGACTACCTCACCCCCCGTAATCCGGTGGATCTCGGCACCGGTCTCGCCCTGGACGACACGATCGTCCCGGCCGCGATCCGGGCCGTGGTCGACGATCCGGCCACGGGAAGCCTGCTGCTCACGCTGCCCTATCTCAACCAGCCCTCCATGCGCTCGGCCCTGGAAGGCTTCATCGCCGAGACGACACGGGCCCGGCGGATCCCGGCCGTCTTCAGCGTCGCCGAGGAGGACCGGGACCTGTGGCCTGAGGTCGCCGAGTTGGCGCAGCGCAGCGGGGCG
Source organism: Streptomyces sp. NPDC059477 (assembly GCF_042749375.1). Lineage (NCBI taxonomy): Bacteria > Bacillati > Actinomycetota > Actinomycetes > Kitasatosporales > Streptomycetaceae > Streptomyces > Streptomyces sp. NPDC059477. The sequence continues at coordinate 62,109 of NZ_JBHYUG010000040.1, forward strand.
GTGACCAGCCGCTCTCCCGAGCGCTCGGTGCGGGCGCTGGCCCGGCTGCGCGAGGTCGCGGTCGCCGCTCGGCACGGGCGGCGGGAGGTGGGCCCCCGGGCGGAGCCGCTGGGACTGCCTGCCGGTCCGCAGGCCGAATGGCGGGCCAAGGAGCTGTTGCGCGCGATCGGTGTCCCGGTCCCGGACGGCAGCCTGGTCTCCTCGGCCGATGAGGCTGTCGCCGTCGCCCGGAGTCTGGGGTATCCGGTGGCGGTCAAGGCGCAGTCGGCCGCGATGACGCACAAGAGCGATCTCGGCGCGGTGGCGCTGGGTCTCGGTGACGCCGACGCGGTGCGCCGTGCGTACGAGCGGGTGTGCGGCGCGGTGGCCGATCGGTTGCCGACGCTCTCCTTGGACGGTGTCCTCGTCGAGCAGATGGCCGAGCCGGGCGTGGAACTCGTGATCGGCGGGCGCCGCGATCCCGCCTGGGGCCCGGTGCTGCTGGTGGGGCTGGGTGGCGTGTGGATCGAGACCCTGCACGACGTACGGCTCCTGCCGCCCGACCTGAGCGCGCCCGACATCGCCGACGAGTTGCTGCGTCTGAAGGGTGCCGCGTTGCTGACCGGGGCCCGGGGCACGGCTCCGGTCGATGTCAGGGCGGTCGCCGATGTCGCGGTCGCCGTGGGCGAGTTCATGATCACTCACCCCGAGGTGAGCGAGATCGATCTGAACCCGGTGATCGCCGGACCTCGCGGGGCCCGGGTCGCCGACGCCCTGCTGGTGCTGGCGGCGCCCGACGCCCCGGCTCACTCATCCGGTCCGTCACCGGACGGCTCCGGCGCGGGAGCAGAGACCGACGCCGCCCGGCCCGCACCGGATCTTCCCCTCTCGGAGACGACCACCTGATGACGCCGCTGACCACGATCACCCGGTCCGGCCGCTTCGGCGGCGACGGGCGACCGGGTGCGGGCACGGCGAAAGGGCTCCCACCGGCCGCCGGTCGGCAGCCGGCCGCGACCGGCTCGGCGGCGGGCCATGTCATCAGGGTACGAGCCGCGCTTGAGCCGCTCTATGTCGGCTTCGTGGACCGCCCCATCCGGCGAGCACATGCTGTGAGCCCCCCTGTGAGCCCCGCTGTGGGCCACCTCCGAACCTCGGCACAGGCGGCCGGGACCCGCATGGCAACGTAAGGAGACACATGGCTGAGCAGACGACCGTGGTGCTGGTGCATGGCGCCTGGCACGACCACACCTGCTGGGATCTGCTGCGGGACGAACTCGGCGCACGGGGCATCCCGTCGACCGCCGTGCGGCTGCCCATGACCAGGCTGGACGTGGACGCCGCTGTCGTCCGCGCCGCCGTCCAGGCGCAGGGCGGCGAGGTGATCGTGGTGGGCCACTCATGGGGCGGCAGCCCCGTGACGCTCGGGGTGTCCGGGCTGCCTCAGGTGAAACACCTCATCTATCTCGCGGCCTTCATGACCGAGGCGGGTGTGCCGGTGACACCCCCGGATCAGCGGCGTGCGACCGAGGCCGGATCGGCGCAGGTGAACAGAGACGGCCACATCACCATCGACGCGTCACGGGCCAAGGAGGCGTTCTACCACGATGTGGGTGAGGAACTGGCGGAGCGCATGATCGCCACGATGCGCCCGGTCGCCGTCGGCGCCTTCAAGCCGATCACCGCCGACCGGGAGGCCGCGTGGCGCACCATCCCGACGACCTACGTGCTGTGCCAACAGGACCGGGTGATCCACCCCGAGGACCAGCGCGCCATGGCCCACAACGCCGATGAACTGGTGGAGTTCGACACCAGTCACTCACCGTTCCTGTCGCGGCCGGACCTGGTTGCCGATCTGATCGCCGACCGCTACGACCGCGTCCGCCGGGATGACACCTCCGCCACGCCATGACGGGGCACCGCGTGGTGCGGCACGGCGTGATGGGCCGTGGTGGGGTACGGCGTGGTGGGGCACAGCGCCGTCGAACTCTGAGGTCGAGCCGGTGACATGTGGCGACGGCGCTGAGCAGTAGCGCGAACGCCGTCGCCACATCGCCGGGTTGGGTGGGGGTCTTCACGTAGGTGCTTCGGGGCGGACGCTCCCCCGCGTCCGGCGGGCGAACTCGACACCGCCCACGACATCAACGACGTCCGCTTCCGAGGACGACGCTTCCTCCGACTCCACCGTGTGCTTGTCCAGCGTCGACTGCGTCGCGGTCGCCGTGGGCGGTGGCTCAGCCATCCGCTGCTGCTGACTGTTTTCCGCTCGGTCGGCCCCTCGCGTCCTGGCGCGGCATTGCCTGGTCCGCGCTGCCCAGCTCCTGAGTGTGCCCGCCTCCTGCGCTGCTTCGTGCGGAGTCCGTGTGCGCAGGGTGGCGGGTGTCCCATGTCTCCAGATCGACGACCCGATCGAGTGGGAAGAGGGCAAGTGTGCGGCCGTGAACGGTGAATACGCTGAGCGGCTCGGCGTCGAGGACGGTGGCGGCGACGTACGCTCCGATGATTCGTGTGTCGTCACACACGGCACCGATGCGGAGGAGGGACTGCGATTCGGTGGTGACTTCGTCGCCGCCGGCTCGCAGCACGATGCGCTGTTCGGTGGCTATCGCGCGCGTGGCGACGGCGACGGCGATGTTCTCCAGTCCGTCCGAGGCAACCGCGGCCAGGGCCCGTGCCCGCCGGATACGGAGACGCTCCAGGAGGAAGCGGTCACCGCCCCTGCCGAGAACGACGGGAATGCCACGGGACCGAGCCAGGGCGAGGCAGGTGGCCTGTGGATCGCGCTCCACCGCGACCACTTTGATGCCGAGCTGCCGTAGTTGCGCGGAGAGGCGCAGACCCACTTGGCCCAGTCCCACGACGATGACGTGGTTCCGGGTCGGGATGGAGCGGGATCCGAAGACGCTCGTCAACCGGTGCCCGGTGAGTCGGTCGACGACGCCGGCGGTGAAGACGGCGGCCAGGACCAGGGCGCCGAGCATCGAAGCGGCGGAGAGGATCTTGTACCAGCCCGGCCCGTGCTCGACGGCGGGGGAGGAACCGATGGTGGTGAGTGTCCGGGCGGCGTTCCAGACGGCGTCCGTCCAGTCCTCGTGGAGGACGGCCACACCTAGGGTGATGTCCGTGGCGAGAACCGTGAGCAGGGCGGTGAGACTCGCGACGAGGGCTCTGGCGGAGGTGCCGAGGGAACGGAACCAGTCTGAAGGGGTGGTGCGCGGCTGGGACGGCGTGTCCTTGCTCAGGGCACGCCTCGACAGGCGGTCGACTGTGGTGGTCGAGCCGTCCCGCCGTACGCCCATCACGCCCGTGCTCGCAGGGAGAAGGATGGCGTAGCGCGGTGCGAGACAACTGGCCAGGAGGCTGGGCAGGACGGCGTCGGTCATGCTGAGAACCGTGCAGTTGGGGATCGTCCGGGCGACCTCGTCGGCGACCGTACGGTCGAAGATGGTCACCACCAGGCGGACCCCCGGCCTCAGGTGTTCGACCAGCAGCGCATAGCGAAGGGCGACGATGTCGTCGCGGGAGACGATGGCGATGCCGTCGGTCGGCTCCTGGAGCTGCCGGCGCAGGGCGGCGTCGTCAGGCCGGGTCAGGCGGTGTGCTGTGCTGCCCCAACGCTCGGTCAGCACGGCGGCCGAGCAGCCGAGAGCTTCGTCGTCCTCGATGATGACGATGTGCTGCCCCGTGACTGGGGCGTGTGTGTGTCGGCGGGAGGTTGGCGGGCTCAAGTCGGCCTCTCTGCGGGGTACTGAGTCCGACCCCGCGCAGGGGACCGGCGTTGTCGGGGTGCTGGGGCCGAGGGTGTCCGGGCTGTCGCTGCCCGCGCCTCCGGGCCCATTCATTGAGCACCGCGTCACGCTGGGCCGGGGGCCATCCGCGGGGGCGTCCTTGTGGCGTATGTGCCGTAGGCAGTGGCCGCTGCCGGTGCCGTGGCACGGGGGCGGCATGGCCCGGTGTGTGGGCGTGCGGGACTTCAACGGTCCGGCCCAGCTTCGGAAGTGCCACCGGGTGAAGCCCTCGGTGGTGGCGCTGCTGACGAGGTCGGGGTACTCGGCAGCGCGTCGGGGCGCACTCCGGCCCTGAGCGGTCAACGGCTCCCGGTGGCCGTCGAGGTGGTGCCGAGAAGGGCGGCGAGGAACTGCGCCTTGTACTTCTGGCCGTCCACGCCGGTGATGATCTCCGGCGTGTGGATATCGCTGGGGACGGCGGGAGTCCGCACGCCACGGGCTTCCCGGCGGTCCACGACGAGCATTCCCCGGGTGTGTTCGCCCTGGAGCTCCACTGTGACGGGTAGGCGGGTGCTGGCGGTGACGAGACTCGGGTCCATGACGATTCCCATCAGTAGCCCGCAGTGCAGCGCGCATTCGCGCACCCCGAGGATCGCTTCGTAGGCATCGAGATAGAACGGCACGAGGCGGGTCAGATGTACGACTGCGCGATGTGCGGAGGCGGCGAGACTGTTCAGGTCGTCCTGGGTGAGGCGGACATCCATGGTCACGTCCAGCGGGAGGATCGTCAGGGGTACGCCATGGGCGAGGACGATACGGAGAGCCTCGGGATCACCGTCGAGATTCGCTTCGGCGACCGGTGAGGTGTTTCCGGAGACGCTGACGGCGCCACCCATCCAGACCACCTTCCGTACGGACTTCATGGTCTGAGGTTCGAGAAGACAGGCCAGGGCCACGTTGGTGAGGCGGCCCATGGCCACGATGGTGACCTCGGAAGGGTTCGACGCCACCATTTCGAGGATCCGCTGCACCGCGTGGCCGGGAACCGGTCGCGTTCGCAGCACGGGGGCGGGCAGAGATCCTCGCCCTTCGATCCCATGGATCTGGGGAGCTGCACCGCACCCCTGGATGATCGGCCCCTGCGCGCCTCGTGCGACCGGGATGTCGGTCTGTGTCAGCTCCAGCAGTTCCAGGGCGTTCCGTGTGCAGGAGTCGACATCGGAGTTGCCGTGCACGGTGGTGATCAGTTCGATCGGGGCGTTGTCCAGCAGCGCGTGGACGAGTGCCATCGCATCGTCGATGCCGGTATCGGTGTCGACGACGAGCACGCCGGGTGAGGGGGTCATACGGAATTCCTTCGAAGGTTTTGAGGGCGCGAGGGTCGGATGGGACGAGGGCTACCGGCCGTCGGTGGAGGCGATGGCCCGGACGGGGGCTCCGTCGGCGCCTGCCGGCTTCAGCGGCAGGCAGGTCACGTTCAGGGGGCCCGGTCCGACCCGCGACAGGTCGAGCCCTTCGACGATGTGGCACTCCGCGCCGAGGAGCAGTTTGTGGATGCGCAGGCCGGTGGCATGGTCGCGGTGGACGGAGGGCTGCTCCAGGCCGATCATCCGGGTGCCCGCCTGTGCGAGGGCTTCGGATATGCCTCTGCCCGGTCGTGGAGGGAGTGGGTCAAGTCGATGATGGGCGCCATGGGGCCCTTTCTCTGCATTACCTGGCGAGCGGGATCGTCCTATCATCTGATGTTAGGAGGGAGATGGTCAGTCTTCAAGGGTCGAGGCGGGGCGGAGGTGAGGGTGCCGCTCACGGCTCCCTGAGGACATTGCTCGGCAGATCCAGCAGGATCTGATCGATCAGCGCCTTCCTGCCGGGGCCAAGCCGCCGACGGAACCGAAGCTCGCGGCACGGTTCGATGTGAGCCGCAGCGTCATCCACGAAGGCGGAAGGATCCTGTCCCAGCTGGGAGGCGTGGACATCCGGCCGGGGCGGGGAAGGACCGGCGCGGAAGTCGACGGTGCGGGCTATTTGGCGTCCCAGCCGGAGACTGCCGAAGAGGACGAAGCCATCTCCCAGGCCGTCAGAGCCCATCGCCAGCGGGTGCCCGAGGCTGTGGAGTTCTCCCATTCCATCGTGACCAGTGGTGCGGAGCCGCTGCCCACACCGATTCGGGCTCCGGCGAATTTTTCACCTTCGATGGTCTCGGGCCGCGGGGCGGCGGTGACCGCGCGGGCCGCTTCGGGGGACTGCGTCACGGCGCAGAGCCGTTCCCGCGAGGTGCCGTCGTCCCCGGCGTGGGCGCCGATGGCGAAGAGGGCGAGTCCGGGCAGTTGGTTCTGGCGGTCCTTGCCGTAGAAGGTGGCGTGGCAGGTGTCGTCGCCGACGCAGTCGGCGGCCACCCGGTAGGCCGGGTCGGTTGCCACGGACTCGTTCAGAACAGCAGCCGGTCGAGCAGCTCCGCGCGGGTGTGGACGGCGAGTTTGGTGTAGATGGACTTGACGTGGTCCTTGACCGTGTGGCGGCTGATGACCAGGGTGGCCGCGATCTCATCGTCGCGGCGGCCGGCCAGGACATGGGTGGCGATCTCGATCTCGCGCGGGGTGAGCAGCGCCCGTTGCGTCGGGCTGATGGTGCGCGAGGAGGTGCCGCGCCTGGCGATGACCGACACGATCACGTCGGGCTGACCCGGCAGGCGCTGCGAGGTGACCGTGAGGTGCAGCTCCGTTCCCTGGCCGTCGGCGGCCGACCAGGAGGCCACGGCGGACTCGTCGTCGCAGTCGAGCAGCCGCTCGACCTCCGGGCGGGCGGCCCCGAGCCGGTCGAACAGGGCGAGTGCGGGCGCGTTGAAGTGGCGTTGGGCCAGGCCCAGGTCGGTCAGCACCACCGGGGTGCCGCACCGGTCGAGCGCCGCGGTCAACTGGGTGCGCTCCCGTTCCGTCGCGGCGCTCCGACGCACCGCGGACACGGCGATACCCAGCACGGTGGCCGCCACCTGTGCCGCGTCGCGGTCCGCTTCGGTGAACTCCGGCTGTTCGTCCCGCCGGGCCAGATTCAGGGTTCCGGCCACCTCGTCGCCGACGACCAAGGGGGCGCAGAGCACGCGTGCCATGGCGTGCGGGGCGAACACCTCGTGCACGACCGGGAGCTTCAGCCACTCCTCCCGGGGCATCAGCGAGTCACTGTCGTAGACCTTTCGGTCACGCAGGGCGTTCTGGACGATGGGATCGTGGTCGCGGCCGAAGCGTTCGTAGCTGCGCTGGTAGTAGTTGCCCAGGCCCCGTATCTCGGCGGCGATGGGGCGCCCGGTCGCGTGGTCGTGCAGGTAGACACCGGCGGCGAAGGACCCGAGCCGGCCCGGAGCCTCGTCGAGGAAACGTTCCAGCAGCCGCTGGAGGGAAGGTGAGGTGACCAGTTCGGCGACGAACACGGGCGACAGCTGCCGGACCGGCTCCGGTAGGGCTCTGCTCATGGCGTCCTCCGCTCTGGATTCCGCTCCTGATCCGCTCGGCGGGGCGGGCCGCGCCGAGGCGACCGCCCGGATGAGCGCGGATCCACCTTCCACGACGGCGGCGTCGGGCGTCAACCGTCGGGGTCTGCTGAACGGACCGGCCGGCCGCAGCAGGCGGGAGGACGGGCGGGACATGGGGCGCCGAGGGCCCGCCCGGGTGCGGGC
>NZ_JBHYUG010000041.1:0-3130 GCF_042749375.1 Streptomyces sp. NPDC059477
GCCCGAGCCGGCCGCGGACGTCGTGGTCGCCGCCGAGCAGGCCGATGACTCCGACGACGGCGACGACGCCGAGGAGAGCGGTTCGCGCCGCCGCCGGCGCCGTGGTGGCCGTCGCCGGCGCCGCGGTGAGGCCGCGGACGGCGAGGGCGACGACACCGCCGCCGAGCAGGCCGCGCAGGACGCCGAGGACACCGCAGAGCAGGCCGACGAGGACGCCGAGGACGGCGAGGACGACTCCGAGCGCGGCGAGGAGGCCGGGGGCTCGACCGCCGGAAGCCGTCGCCGCCGGCGTCGTCGCCGCCGGGCCGGTGATGGCTCCGGTGACGGCGAGCAGTCCGGGGACGACCCGGAGCGCACGGTCGTCAAGGTCCGTGAGCCGCGCAAGCAGAGTGAGCGCGAGCCGTCCGACGAGGTGCAGTCCATCAAGGGCTCGACCCGTCTGGAGGCCAAGAAGCAGCGCCGCCGCGAGGGCCGTGAGCAGGGCCGCCGCCGGGTGCCGATCATCACCGAGGCCGAGTTCCTGGCCCGCCGCGAGGCCGTCGAGCGCGTGATGGTCGTCCGGCAGAACGGCGACCGTACGCAGATCGGCGTCCTTGAGGACAACGTGCTCGTCGAGCACTACGTCAACAAGGAGCAGTCGACGTCGTACGTCGGCAATGTCTACCTCGGCAAGGTGCAGAACGTGCTGCCGTCGATGGAGGCCGCCTTCATCGACATCGGCAAGGGCCGCAACGCCGTGCTGTACGCGGGCGAGGTCAACTTCGAGGCGCTCGGGATGGCCCACGGGCCGCGGCGCATCGAGTCCGCGCTGAAGTCCGGCCAGTCGGTCCTCGTGCAGGTCACCAAGGACCCGATCGGGCACAAGGGCGCCCGGCTGACCAGCCAGGTCTCGCTGCCCGGCCGCTATCTGGTCTACGTGCCCGAGGGCTCGATGACCGGCATCAGCCGCAAGCTGCCCGACACCGAGCGGGCCCGGCTGAAGACCATCCTCAAGAAGATCGTCCCCGAGGACGCGGGCGTCATCGTGCGCACCGCCGCCGAGGGGGCCAGCGAGGACGAGCTGCGCCGGGACGTCGAGCGGCTCCAGGCACAGTGGTCGGACATCCAGAAGAAGGCCAAGAGCGGCAACGCCCCGACGCTGCTCTACGGCGAGCCGGACATGACCGTCCGGGTCGTGCGGGACATCTTCAACGAGGACTTCTCCAAGGTCATCGTCAGCGGTGACGAAGCTTGGCAGACCGTGCACGGCTATGTCGCGCACGTGGCGCCGGATCTCACCGACCGGCTCCAGAGGTGGACCTCCGAGGTCGACGTCTTTGCCACGTACCGGATCGACGAGCAGCTCGCCAAGGCGCTGGACCGCAAGGTGTGGCTGCCGAGCGGTGGCTCGCTGGTGATCGACAAGACCGAGGCCATGGTCGTGGTCGATGTCAACACCGGCAAGTTCACCGGCCAGGGCGGCAACCTCGAAGAGACCGTCACCAGGAACAACCTGGAGGCGGCCGAGGAGATCGTGCGCCAGCTGCGGCTGCGTGACCTGGGCGGCATCGTCGTCATCGACTTCATCGACATGGTGCTGGAGTCCAACCGGGACCTGGTGCTGCGGCGCCTGCTGGAGTGCCTGGGCCGGGACCGTACGAAGCACCAGGTCGCCGAGGTGACCTCGCTGGGCCTGGTCCAGATGACCCGCAAGCGGGTCGGCCAGGGTCTGCTGGAGTCCTTCTCCGAGACCTGCGTGCACTGCAACGGCCGCGGTGTCATCGTCCACATGGACCAGGCGAGCGCCGCCGGTGGCGGCGGCAAGCGCAAGAAGCGCGGGCGTGGCGGCGCGGAGACGCCGGAGCACGAGCACGACCACGAGCTGGTCCAGCCGTCGGCGCCGGTCGAGACCGAGACCGAGGCGGAGGTGGCCGCCGAGGCCGCCGCTCCCGTCGCGCTCTCGGCGCCCGCGTTCGAGCCCGACGAGGAGCTGTACAGCAGCGTCGCCGAGGCGGAGGCCGCGGCAGGCCGGGGCCGTTCGCGGCGCCGGGCCAGCCGCCGGGCGTCGGCTCCGGCGGGCGCTCCGAGGGGCGAGGCCGCCAGGTCCGCCGCTCCGGCCGCCGAGTCCGCCGTAGCGGCGTACGCCGAGGAGACGGACGCGGACGTACGGCGGTCCCGGCCGAGGGCCGCCGCCGAGGTGCACGCCGAGCCGGTGGCCGTGGAGGACCCGGTGGTCGAGGCCCCGCCCGCCATCGAGGCGCCTGCCGTCGCCGAGGCGTCTGCCGAGCCCGTCGCTGCTGCCACTTCCGCCGCTTCGGTAGAGGAGGCGGCCACCGCTCCTGTCGAGGAGGCCGCGCCCAAGGGGCGTACGCGTCGCCGGGCCACCCGCAGGGTGTCCGCGCCGGCCGGGGCGCCCGAGGGCGCCGAGGCGGCTGTCGTCACGGTGACGGAACCGGCCGCACCCGCGGCAGCGGCGGAGCCGACACAGCCGGTGGAATCGACGGAATCGGCGGAGCCCGTGTCCGTCCCGGCGGCCGAGACCCCCGCCCCCGCCGACGCTGACGCCGCCCCCGCCCGCCCCCGTCGCCGTGCCGTCCGCAAGGCCACCGCGCCGACCGCGTCCGAGGACACGGCCGTCGTGGTCGTCCCGTCGGGCACGGCTCAGGAGGCATCCGGCGACCAGGCGCCCGAGGCATCGGGAGACCAGGTATCCGGCGAGCAGGTATCCGGCGACCAGGCGCCCGGCGATCAGGCGCCCACCGGCGATGACATCGACGGTGAGTCGGCGGCCCCGGTCAAGAAGGCGGCAGCCCGCAAGACGGCGAAGAAGGCGACCGCCAAGAAGGCCGCCACCACCGCCACCAAGAAGACGGCCGCGAAGAAGACCACGGCCAAGAAGACCGCCGCGAAGAAGGTGCCGGCGAAGAAGGTCGCGACCAAGAAGACGGCGGCCAAGAAGACCGCGGCGGCGGAGCAGACGCTGTCCTCGGTGTCCGCCACCACGGAGGACTGATCCCGCCGATCAGCCCGCCGCGCAAGGCAGTTGACGGCCCGTCCGGTGCACACACCCCGGGGGGGTGGGCGGGCCCCGGCCGCCCCCCCCGCCGAGCAGCGACCCCGTGCTGAACAAGGGGGGCCAGCCGGTGGCCCA
>NZ_JBHYUG010000041.1:3140-34015 GCF_042749375.1 Streptomyces sp. NPDC059477
AGCAGCGGGTGTCTTGGGGGCCGCCCACCCCGGCGCAGTGTCCCCGCCCATCCCCCCGCGGCCCCGGCGAGTGGGCGGCCCGTCGGGGGCACACCGGGCGGGCCGTTCGCGTACCCCGGGCCGCACCCGCCGTGATCCTCGCCCCGGTTCATCACGCGGTTCACCACGCGGTTCACCACGCGGTTCACCACGCGGATCGCACCGGGATCACTATCCGGTTCACCACTTGGTTCCCACTTGGATCGTTATCCGGATCACTATCCGCGGCTATCTGGATCACTATCCCGATCGCTGTCCGCAACCTGTGAATGACAGGCGAATCCATGAAGGAGTGACATGGTTATGATGTGGGAACAGACAGTCGGTTAATTAAGGGGAAACGGGGACTTCTGGTCTGCGATTTTCCCGCGACCAATGGGGTTTCCTGTGGTGGTAGGGGTGTGTTCGTGAAGGCTCTCGTGCTCTCCGGGGGAGCGGGCACCCGACTCCGCCCGATCACCCACACCTCGGCCAAGCAACTGGTGCCGGTGGCCAACAAGCCCGTGCTCTTCTACGGCCTTGAGGCGATCGCGGACGCCGGGATCACCGAGGTGGGGATCGTCGTCGGCGACACCGCCGAGGAGATCAGCGAAGCGGTGGGCGACGGCTCCCGGTTCGGCGTCGAGGTCACCTACATCCCGCAGGACGCCCCGCTGGGCCTCGCCCACGCCGTGCTGATCGCCCAGGACTTCCTCGCCGACGACGACTTCGTCATGTACCTCGGCGACAACTTCATCGTGGGCGGCATCACCGCCCTGGTGGACGAGTTCCGCGACGACCGTCCCGACGCGCAGATCCTGCTGACCAAGGTCCCCAACCCCACCGCCTTCGGCGTCGCGGAACTCGACACCGAGGGGCAGGTGGTGGCCCTGGAGGAGAAGCCGCGGCAGCCCAAGAGCGATCTCGCCCTCGTCGGCGTGTATTTGTTCACCCCGGCGATACACGAGGCCGTGCGGGCCATCAAGCCGTCCTGGCGCGGCGAACTGGAGATCACCCACGCCATCCAGTGGCTGATAGACGCCGAGCGCACGGTCCGCTCCACCACCATCTCCGGGTACTGGAAGGACACCGGCAATGTCACCGACATGCTGGAGGTCAACCGCTCGGTCCTGGAAAGCGTGCAGCCGCTCAACGACGGCACGGTCGACGCGGCCAGCGAGATCATCGGCCGGGTGCGCATCGAGGCCGGGGCGAAGGTCAGCGGCAGCCGGATCGTGGGCCCCGCGATCATCGGCGCCGACTCGGTGGTCCGCGACGCCTATATCGGCCCCTTCACCTCGATCTCCGAGGACTGCCGGATCGAGGACAGCGAAATCGAGTACTCCATCGTGCTGCGCGGCTCGTCGGTGACCGGCGTCCGCCGGGTGGAGGCCTCGCTCATCGGGCGCGACGTCGAGGTCACGCCCGCTCCCCGCCACCCGTCGGCCCACCGGCTCGTGCTCGGTGATCACAGCAAGGTGCAGATCTCTTCATGACACCTCCCGCGACGACACCTCCCGCGACGACACCTCCCGCGGTGATACCCCCGGTCTCCCGCCCGACCCGCGTCCTGGTCACCGGTGGCGCCGGTTTCATCGGCTCGCACTACGTCCGTACCCTGCTGGGCCCCGACGGCCCCGGCGATGTCGAGATCACCGTGCTCGACAAGCTGACCTACGCGGGCAACCCGGCCAACCTGGACGCGGTGCGCGAGCACCCCGGCTTCGCCTTCGTGCAGGGCGACATCTGCGACCCCGAGCTGGTCGGCAAGCTGATGGACGGGCACGACCAGGTGGTGCACTTCGCGGCCGAGTCGCACGTGGACCGCTCGATCGACGGCGGCGCCGAATTCGTCCGTACCAATGTGGTCGGCACCCACACCCTGATCGACGCAGCCCACCGGACGGGCATCGAGACCTTCGTGCACATCTCCACCGACGAGGTGTACGGCTCGATCGACGAGGGCTCCTGGCCGGAGACCCACCCGCTGGAGCCCAACTCGCCGTATTCCTCCGCCAAGGCGTCCAGCGACCTGATCGCGCTGTCCTACCACCGCACCCACGGCCTGGACGTCCGCGTCACCCGCTGCTCCAACAACTACGGCCACCACCACTTCCCCGAGAAGGTCATCCCGCTCTTCGTGACCAACCTCCTCGACGGCAAGAAGGTCCCGCTGTACGGCGACGGCGGCAACGTCCGTGACTGGCTGCACATCGACGACCACGTCCAGGGCATCGAGCTGGTCCGCACCAAGGGCCGCGCGGGCGAGGTCTACAACATCGGCGGCGGCACCGAGCTGTCCAACCGGCAGCTGACCGAACTGCTCCTCACCGCGTGCGGCGCCGACTGGGACACCAGCGTCGAGTACGTCGAGGACCGCAAGGGCCATGACCGCCGCTACTCCGTCGACTGCGCCAAGATCCGCGCGGAACTGGGCTACACACCGAGGAAGAGCTTCGCGGACGGCCTCGCGGAGACGGTCCGGTGGTACCGCGAGAACCGCTCCTGGTGGGAGCCGCTGAAGGAGCGGGCCGCGCTGTGAGCGAGAACCGTCCCTGGCTGGTCACCGGAGCCGGCGGCATGCTGGGCCAGGATGTCCTGGCCAGGCTGACCGCCGAGGGCGAATCCGCCATCGCCCTGGACCGCGCCGCGCTCGACCTCACCGACCCGGACGCCGTGCTGCGCGCTCTTCGGGCCCACCGCCCGGCCGTCGTCGTCAACTGCGCCGCCTTCACCGCCGTGGACGACGCCGAGACCCGCGAGTCCGACGCCCTGCGCGTCAACGGCGACGGCCCCGCCCACCTGGCCGCCGCCTGCGCCGCCACCGGCGCCTTCCTGCTCCACCTCTCCACCGACTACGTCTTCGCGGGCGACGCGACCACCCCGTACCCCGAGGACGCTCCCACCGCCCCGCGCAGCGCCTACGGCCGCACCAAACTCGCGGGCGAGCGGGCGGTCCTGAAAACCCTCCCCGAGCACGGCTATGTGATCCGCACGGCCTGGCTGTACGGCGCGGGCGGCCCCAACTTCGTCCGTACGATGATCCGCCTGGCCGGTGAGCGCGACACCGTCGACGTGGTGGACGACCAGCGCGGCCAGCCCACCTGGAGCGCCGACCTGGCCGCTCTGCTGCACACCCTGGGCCGCGGCGCCCTGGCCGGTACCGCCCCCGCCGGGATCTACCACGGCACCAGCTCCGGCGAGACCACCTGGTACGGCTTCACCCGGGAGATCTTCCGGCTGCTCGGCACCGACCCCGGCCGGGTCCGCCCCACCACCAGCGAGGCGTTCGTACGCCCCGCGCCCCGGCCCGCGTACAGCGTGCTCGGCCATGACCGCTTCCGCACGGCCGGTGTCCCGCCGCTGCGCGACTGGCGCGCGGCGCTCGCCGAGGCGTTCCCGGACATCCACGACCACCGTGCGACCCAGCAGATCCAGCCGAACCGGGTCCAGACGAAGGAGAATCCGGCGTGACGGTCAAGGTCAGTGTCGTCATCGCGGTCTACAACCCCGGTAAATACATCGAGGACTGCGTCAACGGCCTGCTGCGGCAGAGCCTGACCCCGGACGAGTTCGAGGTCTTCTTCGTCAACGACGGCTCCACCGACGACACCCCGGCCCGCCTCGATCGACTGGCCGCCGAGCACCCGCACTTCCACGTCATCCACCAGGAGTCCTCCGGCTGGTCCGGCCGCCCCCGCAACACCGGCACGGACGCGGCCCGCGGCGAGTACGTGATGTTCGCCGACCACGACGACTGGCTCGGCGACGAGGCCCTTGAGCGGATGTACGACTACGGCACGGCCCACGACGCCGATGTCGTCATCGGCAAGATGGCCGGCATCGGGCGCCCGGTCCCGCAGGAGCTGTTCCGCGTCAACCGGCCCCGGGCCACCGTGGAGAACGCGCCGCTGATCGACAGCCTCACCCCGCACAAGATGTTCCGCCGGGAGTTCCTGGCCGAGCACGGCATGCGGTTCAAGGAGGGCAGGCGGCGGCTGGAGGACCATGTCTTCGTCGCCGAGGCCTATTTGCGGGCCAAGAGCGTCGCCGTCCTCAGCGACTACGTCTGCTACTACCACATCACCCGCGACGACGGCTCCAACGCGGGCTTCCAGCGCTTCGACCCGGCGGGCTACTTCGGCAACCTCCGCGAGGCCCTCGACGTGGTCGAGAACCTCACCGAGCCGGGCCCGCTGCGCGACAAGCTCTACAGCCGCTGGCTGCGCAACGAGATGGTCGAGCGGCTGCGCGGCGACCGCCTGCTGAAGCTGCCCGAGGACTACGCCGAGGAGCTGTACCGCGAGATCCGCGCGGTGATCACCGAGCGCTTCGGCCCCGGTGTCCTCGCCCGCGTCGCCCCCACCCAGCGCGTGGTGGCGGCCCTGGTGGCGGCCGACCGCTACGCCGATGTCCGCGCCCTCGCCGAGTGGGAGGCCGGCATCCGCCCCACCGGCCGGCTGACCTCCCTGACCTGGGAGAACGGCTCGCTGAACATCGGTTTCAGCGCCGAGTACGAGGTCGTCGGCGCCCCGATGACGTACGGCCGCGACGGCGAGCGCGACCTGCTCGGGCTGCCGCTGTCCGAGGCCGCCCGCGAGGCGCTGGCGGAGCAGGGCGTCGATCTGACGGCGCCGGTGGACCGCAGTGACGTCGACCTGGTGGTCCGGCACCGCGAGGAGGCCACCCAGTACTACCTCCCGCTGCGCAGCGAGCGGCACCGGATCGACGCCGGGGACGAAGGCTCGTTCCGGCAGCGGATCACCGCGCGTGCCGTGCTGGACCCGGAGACCGCCGCCGCGGGCGGGCCGCTCGCCAAGGGCATCTGGGATCTGCACCTGCGCATCAAGTCCTGCGGCTGGAGCAAGGAGACCCGGCTCGGCGCCGTGCGCGACGACGTGGAGACGGGACGGCTGCCCGCGCTCACCGGCGTGCCGCGCCGGCTGGTGCTGCCGTACTGGACCGACGGGCCGGGCAATCTCTCCCTCGACGTCGACCAGCACACCGGCAAGCTGGAGCGCGAGGCCGTGGCGCTGCTGGACCCGGTGGCCGGTGAGATCGACGGCGACACCGTCCGCCTCCCGCTGCCGCTGCATCTGGCGGCCCCGGACGGGGACCCGGTGCGGCTGCGCTTCGAGCGCAAGAACGTGGGCAAGCACCCGGCCGACGCGGTCACCGACGGCCGTACGGTGAGTGCCGTACTGCCGCTGGCACGGCTCACCGGCATGCGCTGGGCGGTCCGGGTCGGCATACCCTCCGCCGCGCGTGGCGAGCCCCGCTGGACCCGGCTCCCGGTCGACGTGGTCGTCGACGCCGGGGGCCGCGCCCGCGTGATCGACCGGCACACCCCGTCGAACAAGCCGGGCTCCGCCTCCGCGTCCCAGAAGAAGCGGCCCGCCCGGCCGCTGTGGCGCCGGGTGGCGGGCCGCGTCAAGCGCGCGGTGACAGGCGGACGGCCCACACGCTGAGGCGGGCGGGAGAGCGCCGGTCGCCGACCTCTGACCGACGGGTGGGAGGGCGGCGCCCGGCGATTCCTGGCCGGGGGACCGCGCGAGCGCTGGGCCGGGCGGGATGGCCGGGCATGCCGGCCTTCGACCGGTGGGTGGCGCGAGCAGGTGGCCTGGTCGGGAGGGTGGTGCACGGTGATTGTTGGCCGGTGGGTGGCGCGAGCGCTGGGCCGGGCGGGATGGCCGGGCACGTCCGCCCTTGACCGGTGGGTGGCGCGAGCGCTGACCTGGAGGGGAGGGCGGTGCACGGTGATTCCCGACCGGCGCACTGCGCAAGCGCTGAGCCCCGGCGAGATAGCCGCGCACGCTGACCCGTGACCGGCAAGCAGCGCAAGCGCTGAGCCGGATGGACGGGCGGCGCACTCCGACCCCTGACCGGCGGGACGCGCAAACGCTGAGCCGGACGGGAGCGCGGGTGCCCCGCCCACCCCGACCGGTAGGCGCACGCTCACCCAGACCGGTAGGCGCACGCCCATCCCGACCAGCGGGCGCACGCCCACCCTGACCGGCAGGCGGCGCCTCCACCGATCCGGCAGGCGGCGCCCCCGCTGAGCGGCGTACACGACAGACCGAGCAAGCAGACGACCCGAGGACCCCCGATGCGACCTCTTTCCCTTTCCGGCTCCTGGGTGTACGAGCCGAAGGTCTTCCCCGATGGCCGGGGCAGCTTCCACGAGTGGTTCAAGGCACCCCTGTTCACCGAGGCGGCCGGTCACCCGCTCACCCTCGCCCAGGCGAACATGTCCGTCTCCAGCCGGGGCACCCTGCGCGGTGTGCACTTCGCGGACGTGCCGCCGGGGCAGGCCAAGTACGTCAAGTGCGTGCGCGGCGCGGTGCTCGACGTGATCGTGGACATCCGCACCGGCTCGCCCACCTTCGGCGCGTCGGAGGCGGTCCGCCTGGACGACCTGGACCACCACGCCGTCTATCTCTCCGAGGGCCTCGGCCACGCCTTCATGGCCCTCACCGACGACGCCACCGTGGTCTATCTCTGCTCCGAGGGCTACGCCCCCGAGCGCGAGCACGGCATCCACCCGCTCGACCCGGCCCTCGGCATCGACTGGCCCGCGGACGTGACGCCGCTGCTGTCGGAGAAGGACCGCGGGGCCCCGACCCTGGCCGAGGCCCGTGAGCGGGGCCTGCTGCCGTCGTACGAGGCGTGTGTGGCGTACCGGGCGGGCCTGGGTCCCTCCTGACCAGCACGGGAGCCGGGGTCCGGCCCTGGGGCCGAGCCGGGGCCAAGGCCCTGAGCCGAGCGTGGGCGAAGACTCTCAGCCGAGCGGAGCCCGCCGCCCCGAGCCGGGAGGAGGCCGGCCCCGACGGCCCGGTTTGACCAGCCCTGAGGCTCCCCGTAACCTTGACCGTCGGTGTGTCCCTGGATATGGACGCGCCACATCCCCGTAAACCTCTTCCTCCGGAAGCCGGACGTCACGGTTGTTCTGCGTCAGGTGTCCAGAGAGGCCGCTCGTATCCCGGGCGGCTGGACTTCGGGGGTGCCGGTCCCGAACGAGAGAGTGAGATCCGCGTGTACGCCATCGTGCGCAGCGGTGGCCGCCAGCACAAGGTTGCTGTCGGCGACACCGTCGAGGTTGACAAGATTCCCACCGCCAAGGTTGGCGACACGGTAGAGCTCTCTACCCTGCTCGTTGTCGACGGCGAGGCCGTGACCAGCGACCCGTGGGTGCTGGCCGGCATCAAGGTCCAGGCCGAGGTCGTGGACCACCACAAGGGCCAGAAGATCGACATTCTGCGCTACAAGAACAAGACCGGTTACCGCCGTCGGCAGGGCCACCGCCAGCAGTACACGGCGATCAAGGTGACCGAGATCCCCGCGGCTGCGAAGTAAGGGACTGAGGAGACATGGCACACAAGAAGGGCGCATCGTCCACCCGGAACGGTCGCGACTCCAATGCCCAGCGGCTCGGCGTGAAGCGCTTCGGCGGTCAGGTCGTCAACGCGGGTGAGATCCTGGTCCGTCAGCGCGGCACCCACTTCCACCCGGGCTCCGGCGTCGGCCGTGGCGGCGACGACACGCTGTTCGCGCTCCAGCCCGGTGCGGTGGAGTTCGGTACCCACCGTGGGCGCAAGGTCGTGAACATCGTTCCGGTCGGCTGACCCGAGCGAGTCGACCGAAGCTCTCCACAGCTTTCGCGAGGCGGACCTCACTTCCCGGGCGGGAAGGCGGGTCCGCCTTTCGCGTGTTGACCCGGGTACCACCCGCATTTTCCGCATGACCGTACTTTCTGGAGGCACTGAACCATGACCACCTTCGTGGACCGCGTCGAACTGCATGTCGCCGCGGGTAGCGGAGGCCACGGCTGTGCCTCCGTTCACCGGGAGAAGTTCAAGCCGCTCGGCGGCCCGGACGGCGGCAACGGAGGGCGCGGCGGCGATGTGATCCTCATCGTCGACCAGTCCGTCACCACGTTGCTCGACTACCACCACTCCCCGCACCGCAAGGCCACCAACGGCAAACCCGGCGAGGGCGGCAACCGCTCCGGCAAGGACGGCCAGGACCTGGTCCTGCCCGTCCCGGACGGCACCGTCGTGCTGGACAGGGCGGGCAATGTCGTCGCCGACCTGGTCGGGCACGGCACGTCCTTCGTCGCCGCCCAGGGCGGCCGGGGCGGGCTCGGCAACGCGGCCCTGGCCTCCGCCCGCCGCAAGGCACCCGGCTTCGCGCTGCTCGGCGAGCCCGGCGATCTGCACGATGTGGTGCTGGAGCTGAAGACCGTCGCCGATGTGGCGCTGGTCGGCTACCCGAGCGCCGGGAAGTCCTCGCTGATCTCCGTGCTCAGCGCGGCCAAGCCCAAGATCGCCGACTACCCCTTCACCACCCTGGTCCCGAACCTGGGTGTGGTGACCGCCGGTACCACCGTCTACACCATCGCCGACGTACCCGGGCTGATCCCGGGCGCCAGCCAGGGCAAGGGGCTGGGCCTGGAGTTCCTGCGCCATGTGGAGCGGTGCAGTGTGCTGGTGCATGTGCTGGACACCGCGACCCTGGAGTCCGACCGCGACCCCCTCTCCGACCTCGACATCATCGAGGAGGAGCTGCGGCAGTACGGCGGGCTCGGCGACCGGCCTCGGATGGTCGTCCTCAACAAGATCGACGTCCCGGACGGCAAGGATCTCGCCGAGATGGTCCGCCCCGACCTGGAGGCGCGCGGCTACCGCGTCTTCGCGGTGTCGGCCGTGGCCCACATGGGGCTCAAGGAGCTGTCGTACGCGCTGGCCGAGGTGGTGGCGAAGGCGCGCGCCGACCGGCCGCAGGAGGAGGCGACCCGGATCGTCATCCGGCCCAAGGCGGTGGACGACACCGGGTTCACGGTGGTCCGCGAGGACGAGGGCCTGTTCCGGGTGCGCGGCGAGAAGCCCGAGCGCTGGGTGCGGCAGACCGACTTCAGCAACGACGAGGCCGTCGGCTATCTCGCCGACCGGCTGGGCCGCCTCGGTGTCGAGCAGGAGCTGATGAAGGCGGGCGCCCGCGGGGGCGACGGCGTGGCCATCGGGCCCGAGGACAACGCGGTCGTCTTCGACTGGGAGCCGACCGTCATGGCCGGTGCGGAGATGCTGGGCCGGCGCGGCGAGGACCACCGGATGGAGGCGCTGCGCCCGGCGGTCCAGCGGCGCCGCGAGCGCGAGGCCGAGCGGGACGAGATCCAGCGAGAGTTCGAGGGCTTCGAGCCGTTCTAGCCGTTCTAGCCGACGATCGCTTTCTCTTCTGCGGCGGTTCTGACTCATGTTCTACGGCGGTCCTGACTGATGGTGAGTCAGGGCCGCCGTAGGCTGTCCGACTGTGCCTGCACCACATCCGGCCCACACCCGGACAACCCCTCCGTCTCATTGCCTTAACGAACCATTCGCTTGCTGTGGGGTGTCTTCCCGGCGTCCCCTCACTTGTCATGCCCGCGCATCATCCTGTTCAGCGGACCGACCGCCCCGGCAGGGAGCTTCCGAAGTGACCAAAAGGCCACATGGGCAAGGGGAGTTCCAGCGATGACCGACGCCACCGGACCGACAGCGCCCGACCGACGCCGCTTTCTGACCGCTTCCGCCGCCGTCATGGGCGCCGCCGCGTCCGCCCAGCTCTGGCTGCCGTCCGCCGCGAGAGCCGCCGAAACCCCGCTGCCCGCCGGGGTGTTCAGCCTCGGCATCGCCTCCGGCGACCCCCTGCCCGACGGCGTGGTGCTCTGGACCCGCCTCGCCCCGGACCCGCTGAACGGCGGCGGCATGCCCGACCGCACGGTGGCCGTGGAGTGGGAGATCGCCGAGGACGAACGATTCGGCAAGGGCGTCCGCCGGGGCGTGGCCCAGGCCCGGCCCGAGTACGGGCACAGCGTTCACGTGGATGTACGAGGACTGCGCGCCGGCCGCGCCTACTGGTACCGCTTCCGGGTGAGCGGACAGCTCTCGCCCACCGGCCGGACCCGCACCGCACCGGCCCGCACCAGCTCCGGCGGCAGCCTCCGGGTCGCGCTGGCCTCCTGCCAGAACTGGCAGCACGGGTACTTCACCCCGTACGCCGACATGCTCGACCAGGACCCGGACGTCGTGCTGTTCGTGGGTGACTACATCTACGAGTCCACCCCGTCGGCGACCGCTGTGCGCCGGCACGAGGGGACCGGGGAGCCGTACAGCCTCGTCCAGTACCGCAACCGGTACGCCCAGTACCGCAGTGACCCGGATCTCGCGGCGATGCACGCGGGCGCGCCCTTCGTCGTCACCTTCGACGACCACGAGGTCGACAACGACTTCGCCGGGGAGATCCCACAGGACCCCGACAAGCAGGCGCCCGACGCGTTCGTGTCCCGGCTCACCGCCGCCTACCAGGCGTACTACGAGCACATGCCGGTGCGCGCGACCGCCGTCCCGAACGGGCCGCACATCCGGATGTACCGCCGGCTGGAGTTCGGTCGGCTGGCCCGGCTGAATGTGCTGGACACCCGGCAGTACCGCAGCGACCAGGCCACCACCCAGGACGGCGCGAAGAACCCGGCGCTCACCATGCTCGGCGCCGCGCAGAAGGAGTGGCTGCTCAGCGGGTTGCGTGACTCGCCCGCCCGCTGGAACCTGGTCGCCTCGCAGATCATGATGGCCGAGACCGATCTGCTGATCGGTGAGGGCAAGCAGTGGTTCTACGACGCGTGGGACGGCTACCAGGCCGAACGCGATCTGTTCATGCGGGAGTTCCAGCGCACCGGCAACCCGGTGGTGCTCACCGGCGACCGCCATCTGACGATGGTCAGCGACCTCAAGGAGGACTACGCGCGGCCCGACTCGGCGGTCGTCGGCGCCGAGTTCGTCGGTACGTCGATCTCCGCCAACGGCGACCAGGACCAGGCCGCCTTCCGCAAGGAGTGGGACCCGCGCACGCCGGACAACCCGCACTGGAAGCTGCTCGACGCCCATCGCGGCTACCACCTCTTCGACATCCGCCGCGACGGCATCGACGCGCAGGTGAGGGTCGTCGACACGGTGCTGAGGCCGACCGCCGCGCCGAGCACGCTGGCCCGGCTGCGGGTGGACGCGGGACGGCCCGGCGTACGGGTGGTCTGAGCGCAGGCGAGCACGCCGAGCACGCTGAGAGCGTCCCGGGACTTATCGTCGTCCCAGGGTGCTCTCAGCCCGCTCTCAGTCAGTCCGTTTACCGTCCGTTCACCATGGAGACGGATTGTCAGACCCCCCATCAGATCCCCGGGCAAAGTCCCGATCGGCCCCCCGGCCCGCCCCCCGCCCTCCCCGGCGGCACCCGGCTGCTGCACATCGGCCCGCACAAAACCGGGACCACCGCCCTCCAGGGCGCGCTGTTCGCCGCCAAGCACGCCCTGCCGCCGCACGGCGTGGTCTTCCCGGCGCAGGGCAGGCACCCCATGGAAGCGGCCCTCGCCGCCGTCGCCCGTCCGGCGATGATGGGCGACGCCGTGCCCTCGGGGCGGCAGTGGACCCGGCTGCTCGCCCAGGTGCGGGCCGCCAAAGCGCAGACCTCGGTGCTCAGCAGCGAGTTCTTCGCCGACGCGGCCGACGACGACACCGTCCGGCGGATCGTCGAGCAGCTCGGCGGTGAGCGGGTGCACGTCCTGGTCACCCTGCGCCCGCTGGCCCGGATCCTGCCCTCGCAGTGGCAGCAGTACGTGCAGAACGGGCTGCGGATGGGGTACGAGGACTGGCTGGAGCACATGCTGCGCAAGCCGCCGTACGACAAACCCAACCCCAGCTTCTGGAAGCGGCACCGGCACGACGAGCTGGTGGCGCGGTGGGCGCGGGCGGTCGGGCCGGAGCGGGTGAGCGTCGTCGTGGTCGACGACCGGGACCGGGACGGGCTGCTGCGGACCGTCGAGGCGCTGCTCGGGCTGCCGGAGCACCTGCTCCGGCCCGTCCCGGACACGGCGAATCGTTCCCTCACCCTCGCTGAGACCGAAATGCTGCGGAAGCTCAATGTGGAATTCCGGGGCAATGGCCTTCCCGAGGAGCTGTATTCCCGGCTGGTCCGGCACGGCGCGGTCATGCAGATGAAGAACGCGTGCAGCCCGACCGCCGAGGACGCCCGGATCGTCACCCCGGACTGGGCGGTGCGCAGGGCGGGGGAGATCGCCGCCGAGATGACCGGGAAGATCGCGGACGCGGGCGTACGGATCATCGGTGACCCGGCGATCCTGTCCGCGGTACCGGATCGGGCGCCCGCCGCCGAGCCCGGTGAGCCGGTCCCGGCGACGGCCAGGATCGCGCCTGAAGTCGCAGCTCAGGCACTGTATGGGGCGCTGGCCGCGGCGGCCTGCGCGCCCGTGCGCCACAGCAATTCGGCAAAGACGCGCACCCTGCACCAGACCACGTCCAAGGAGCTGGTGAAGGTGATCGGGCGGCGGGCGCTGAAGCGGATGCGGCGGTACTGAACCGCCCGCATGTCACACATCGTCATCCTGTGGCCTGTGGAGTAACTCACAGCAATTCTGGTCCCTGAAGTGGCCTTACAGGGAACTTTTCGTCCATCGCCAGCGTCAAAAGGTGAATGAGAGGTTGCGTGCGCATATGCGGCGGAGGTCACTCACCTTGCATCGCGGTAACCATAAGTGGGAGCATTTGCAAGCTCCCAGTCGCCCCGAGGTAGGTCATCTGTGTCACAGCACATTGCCAAACCCCGTACCACCGCCGTCATCCTGGCCGGTGGGACCGGTCAGCGGGTGGGTCTGTCCATTCCCAAGCAGCTGCTGAAGATCGCCGGCAAGGCAGTCATCGAACACACGCTGACCACCTTCGAGAAGACCGATTCCATCGACGACGTGATCGTGCTGATGGCACCCGGATATGTGCCCGACGTGGAGAAGATCGTCGCCAAGGCCGGATTCCGGAAGATCTCCCGGATCATCGAGGGCGGCGCCACGCGGAACGAGACGACGGAGCGTGCCATCGCCGCCCTGGGCGCCGACCTGGCCGACGGTGAGGACCTCAACGTCCTCTTCCACGATGCCGTACGACCGCTGCTCTCGCGCCGCGTGATCGACGACTGCGTCAGCGCGCTGGAGCGCTATCAGGCCGTCGACGTCGCCATCCCGTCCGCGGACACCATCATCGTCACGCGCACCCACGGCGACGACGGCGAGTTCATCACGGAGATCCCGGACCGCTCCCGGCTGCGCCGCGGCCAGACCCCGCAGGCGTTCAAGCTGTCCACCATCAGGCGGGCCTACGAAGTGGCGGCGGGCGACCCCAACTTCCAGGCCACGGACGACTGCACGGTCGTGCTGAAGTACCTCCCCGATGTCCCCATCCACGTGGTCGCGGGCGACGAGTACAACATGAAGGTCACCCAGCCCGTCGATGTCTTCATCGCCGACAAGCTGTTCCAGCTCGGCTCCACGGCCGCGCCGGAGCAGAAGGGCGAGGAGGCGTACGGCGAACTGCTCGGCGGCAAGACGGTCGTGGTCTTCGGCGGCTCCTACGGCATCGGCAAGGACATCGGCGCCCTCGCCGAGTCCTACGGCGCCACCGTCTACGCCCTGGGCCGCTCCACCACCGGCACCCACGTGGAGAACCCGGAGGACATCGACGACGCGCTGTCCAAGGCGTACGCCGACACCGGCCGGATCGACTACGTGGTCAACACCGCGGGCGTGCTGCGCATAGGCAAGCTCGCCGAGACCGACAACGCCACCATCGAGGAGGCGCTGAAGGTCAACTACCTGGCGCCGGTGCAGATCGCCCGCTCCGCCTACAAGTATCTGGCGGAGACCAAGGGCCAGTTGCTGCTCTACACCTCCAGCAGCTACACCCGAGGTCGCGCCGAGTACAGCCTCTACTCCTCCACCAAAGCGGCCATGGTCAACCTCACCCAGGCGCTGTCCGACGAGTGGGCCGGCGACGGCGTCCGCGTCAACTGCGTCAACCCCGAGCGCACGGCGACCCCGATGCGCACCAAGGCGTTCGGCCAGGAGCCCACCGGCACCCTGCTCTCCTCCGAGGCCGTCGCCCGTACGTCGCTCGACGTGCTGCTGTCCGAACTGACCGGCCATGTCATCGACGTCCGCCAGCAGGATCCGACGGCGAGCGCGGGCCAGGCATCCGGTTTCGAACAGGCACTGGCGGGCGTGCTCGACCGTCAGGACGGCGTGGCCTGACCGTCAGGACGGCATGCCCGCACCGCCGGGGCGCCAGGGTGGCGTGGCATAATCGCCACCTCCTGGCCCTCTGTCATTCAGGCCCTTGTGTGTTCCGGTTCGCCGAGTAATCACAGGGGCCTGAGTCCGTGAATTCCACAATTTTACATCGAATTTTCAAGTAGTTCTCAGGAATTTTACAGAATTTGCCGACGCCCGCGCAGTCTCACCCTGGGCACCCCTCTCAGAGCAGGTTTTCCGTGATAACCACCGCTATTCGCGTCGCCCGGGTGGGCAGCGCCGCCGAGTTGGCCGCGGCCGTGCTGATGATGCTCGGCTTTCCGGTGCTCATGCTGGCCGCGCTCATACCCAGCATCCCCGTTTTCGCCGCCGCCGCGGCCGTGACCTACCTCGCGGATCACTATTTGCACCGCAAAGGCAGCTATCTGATCAACCGCCTGAGCAAGGTGCGCGCGGGCCTGTCGATCCGCTTCCTGATCCGCGAGCTGCTGCTGGTGCTGCTGCTGGCCCGGGTGTCCCTCTCGGACAACCTGATGTTCTACGGCGCCGTCGCCGCCTTCATCGCCTTCTACGGCCTCCAGGCCCCGCACGGCGCGCTGGTCACCCTGATCCGCAACCGCCGCCGGATGCCGGTCGCCACCCGCAACGTCGATCTGGGCGCCCGGATCCGGATCCCGGACGCCCCGCCGCGCTGGCTGCTGGACCGCTCCGCCGAGAAGGTGCTCCACCTCGACCTCGCCGCCGTCACCGGGGTGCTGATCTCCGTGGAGTTCGACTCGGCCGTGGCCGGCTTCATCGGCATCGGCCTCACGGTCGGCCTGGGCGCCGCGTACGTCCTGGCGCTCGCCCCGTATGTACGCGGCCGGCGCATACCGCCCCGCGCGGAGACCGTGCTCGCCGCCGTCGACGACTGGCTGCGCGGCTACCGCCCGCAGACCGTGCTCTACTTCTCCGGCTCCAAGGAGTCCGCGTACCAGGTCAACATGTGGCTGGAGACCATGGAACAGCTGGACTCCAAGCCGCTGATCCTCCTGCGCGAGCGGGCCATCCTGGAGCGGATGGCGCCCACCACCGCCCCGGTCGTCTGTGTGCCCGGCGGGGTCCATCTGATGAACATGGACCTGTCGACCGTGCAGGTCGCGCTGTACGCGGCGAACGTCGGCAAGAACATCCACCTGCTGCGCGTCCCCACCATGAAGCACGTCTTCATCGGCCACGGCGACAGCGACAAACTGGCCAGCGTCAACCCGTTCAGCAAGGTGTACGACGAGGTGTGGACCGCCGGGCGCGCGGGCCGCGACCGCTACGCCATCGCCGACGTCGGCGTCCGCGACGACGACATCGCCGAGGTGGGCCGCCCGCAGCTCGCGCCGATCCGGTCCTGGCAGGGCGTCCCCGAGGACCGGATCCCGACCGTGCTGTACGCGCCGACCTGGGAGGGCTGGGACGACAGCCCCGGCAACACCTCCCTCCTGCTGGCCGGCGAGAACATCGTCCGCGCGCTGGTCACCGCCGACCCGCCGGTCCGCGTCCTGTACAAGCCGCACCCCTTCACCGGCACCCGCAGCCCCGCCGCCAAGGCCGCCCACCAGCGGATCACCGCGCTGGTCCAGCAGGCCGCCACGGAACGCGCCGCCGGATCCGCCTTCACCGCCGACCCCGCCGCCGAGACCGCCGCCCGCGCCGAGCTGACCCGCGTCGAGGCCCGGCTCGCCGCACTCTCCGGCGGCGGCGAGGACGGCGACGAGGCCGAGGCCACCCGCGAGGGGGTGGCCGACCTCGCCACGTTCCAGGAGATCGCCGGGCTGCGCACCGAGTGGAACGACGCCTACTGGCGCTCCTTCCCCACCTGGCAGCACCAGGTGATCACCGACGCCGAGCCGCGTCTGTACGACTGCTTCAACGTCTCCGACGCGATGGTCTCCGACATCTCCTCCGTCGTCTCCGACTTCATCGCGAGCGGCAAGCCGTACGCGGTGACGGACTCCGCCGAGCTGGGCACGGAGGAGTTCAAGCGGCAGAACACCGCCGTACGCGCGGCCGTCATCCTCTCCAACAGCGCCGCCGAACTGGGCAGACTGCTCACGGCGGTGCGCGACCCGGCGACCGACCCGCTGGCGGCGGAGCGGCGCGACCTGAAGCGCTACCTCCTCGGCCCGGACGAACCGGCGTCCATCGTCCAGTTCAACACCGCGGTGAAGGCCCTGGCGGCGAAGGCGGACAGCCGCAACCGGGGGCAGGAGACCCGGACGGCGGCGACGGAGCTGGCGGGCTGAGCCGGACGGCTCCGCCCGGCGCGGGTGTCCCGGGGCCGTCCCGTGCGCGCGGGCTCGCCCACGGCGTACGCCCGGCGCGACGGTCCGCGGAAGCGGAGGCCGGAGTCACCGACAGCCCGCCCTGTCCGCTGCGTGAAATCGATGCGCGGCACACCAACCCCTTCGCGTAGATTGCCGGGCGAGGCAGCGGGAGCTACGCGAGAGGCGATCACCAACGTGGCAGGGGCAAGGCAGGCCGTGCGCGAGGCCCGCAGGATCGTCGTCAAGGTGGGTTCCTCGTCGCTGACCACGGCGGCGGGCGGACTGGACGCCGACCGCGTCGACGCCCTGGTCGACGTGCTGGCGAAGGCCCGCAGCGGGGGGGAGAAGGAGATCGTGCTGGTCTCCTCCGGAGCCATCGCCGCCGGACTGGCCCCGCTGGGCCTGCGCCGCCGCCCCAAGGACCTGGCCCGCCAGCAGGCCGCCGCCAGCGTCGGCCAGGGCCTGCTCGTCGCCCGCTACACCGCCTCCTTCGCCCGCCACGGCGTCCGCGTCGGCCAGGTGCTGCTCACCTCCTACGACATGAGCCGCCGAGCCCACCACCGCAACGCCTCACGCGCCCTCGACAAACTGCTCGCGATGGGCGCCCTCCCGGTCGTCAACGAGAACGACACCGTCGCCACCGACGAGATCCGCTTCGGCGACAACGACCGGCTCGCCGCCCTCGTCGCCCACCTCGTCCGCGCCGACCTGCTGGTACTGCTCTCCGACGTCGACGGCGTCTACGACGGCGACCCCGGCAAGCCGGGCACCGCGCGGATCGCCGAGGTGAGCGGCCCGCAGGATCTCGCCCACGTCGAGACCGGCAGCGTGAGCAGGGCGGGCGTCGGCACGGGCGGCATGACCACCAAGATCGAGGCGGCCGGGATCGCCGCCGCGGCCGGTATCCCCGTGGTGCTGACCAGCGCGATCCACGCCGCCGACGCCCTGACCGGGCAGGACACCGGCACCTACTTCCGTCCCACCGGCAAACGCTCCGCCGACCGTCTCCTCTGGCTCCAGCACGCCTCCACCCCCCAGGGCGCCCTGATCCTGGACGACGGCGCGGTACGTGCGGTCGTCGAACGCCGCAAGTCGCTGCTCCCGGCCGGGATCGCCGCCGTCGAGGGCGAGTTCAGCGCCGGCGACCCGGTCGAGCTGCGGGACACCAGCGGCCACGCGGTCGCCCGTGGCCTGGTCAATTTCGACGCGAGGGAGATCCCGCGGCTGATCGGCCACTCCACCCGCGAACTCGCCCGTGAGCTGGGCCCGGCGTACGAACGGGAGGTCGTACACAGGGACGACCTGGTCGTCCTGCATCCGTAAAAGAGCTGATTCGTCCGCCACCGGTGGGGGACGTTCCGTAAAACGGCCCCACGGAGCCTTGCGGCCTGCTCAACTTTGTCTGGGCGACACATTCGCAAGAGCACTGCGTAAGCCAGAACCACCGCGTCAGCCAGGACGACCGAGCCAGCCGAGAAACACCGCGTCAGCCAGGACCGCCGAGCCACCGAGCCAGCCGAGAACACCGCGCAAGCCACGAGCACTGCACGAGCCGGGAGCAGTGCGTCAGCACCACGTCATCAGCCAGCGGTACCGCGTCAGCGGGCGGTACCGCGTCAGTCGGCAGTACCGCGTACGTACGTCAGCAGCACTGGTATGCCACACAGCACTGGGTAGGCCGCGCGGCCCTGGAGCCGCGCGACCACGTAGCCGGACCCGGACGACGGGACCGAGGCACTGAGGAGGCCGCCGTGAGACGAGTGCGTCCTGGGACAGCGGCGTCCCGCGCCGGTGCCGCCGGGGCGGCCTCCCGCCCGGCCGGCGAGGAGCGCGCCCTGACCAGCGTCGCGGCCGGCGACCGCTACCAGCGCGAGAGCGAGCACGAGGGCGGGCGCCCCGGCGACGCACCGCGCCTGTGGCACGTCACCCTCAGCGTCTCCGGCGAGGCCGCCGAGCTGAAGGAGGTCCGCCGCGCGCTCTCGCAGCTCGCCCACGACCACCCCTTCCTGCTGACCAGCCGTTATGCCGTCGATCACGCCGAGATCCGGTACTGGGAGGAGGCCCGCGACCTCCACGACGCCGCCGCCGTCGCCCTGCGCCTGTGGGGCGAGCACCGCCAGACGGCCGGCCTCCCGCCCTGGGAGATCGTCGGCCTTGAGGTCATCGACCGCGAGACCTACCACCAGCGCATCGCCGAGGGCTACGGCCCGCCTCCGGCGTCGCCGGTGGGGGTGCATCCGTTCTGAGGGCGGGGCCCGGGGGAGGCGGCCGGGCGGCGGGCGGGCGGCGGGCGGTGTGGCGCTGGCTCGCGGGGGGCTGCGTGACCTGTGTGCCCTGGGCGGGTCCGGGCGACGGGCGGGTCCCTGGCCTACGTGAGCCCGTGGTCTGCGCGAGCCCGTGGTCTGCGCGAGCCCGTGGCCCGCGTGAGCCCGTGGCCCGCGTGAGCCCATGGCCTGGGCGGCTCGTGCGGTCCCCGTGGTCCAGGCGACGGGTGCGGCAGGTGGGACGCGCGTGACCGGTGCGGCCCCCGTGCCGCACGGGGCGCCCCCGGCCCCGTCCGGTGGATGTCTCGCGGTTCGGGACAAGCGCCGAAACGGTACGCCGGGCGCACTACCCTGCCCTTATGACCACGCTCTCTCCGTACGACTCGATGTCCCCGGTCACCGAGGCCGCCTACCGGGCGAAGGCCGCCGCCGCCGACCTCGCCCCGCAGCCGCGGGCCGCGAAGGACGACGCGCTGCTCGCCATCGCGGACGCCCTGGAGGTCCGTACGGCGGAGATCATCGAGGCCAACGCCAAGGACATCGCCAAGGCCCGCGAGGCCGGCACCAGCGAGGCGATCATCGACCGGCTCACCCTCACCCCGGAGCGGGTACGGGCCATCGCCGCCGATGTCCGGGACGTGGTCGCGCTGCCCGACCCGGTCGGCGAGGTGGTCCGCGGCTCGACCCTGCCCAACGGCATCGACCTGCGCCAGGTCCGCGTCCCGCTCGGCGTCGTCGGCATCATCTACGAGGCCCGCCCCAACGTCACCGTCGACGCCGCCGCCCTCTGCCTGAAGTCCGGCAACGCGGTGCTGCTGCGCGGCTCCGCCTCCGCCTACGAGTCGAACACCGCCCTCGTGAGGGTGATCCGGGACGCGGTCGGCGGCGCCGGGCTGCCCGCCGACGCCGTGCAGCTGGTGCCCGGCGAGAGCCGGGAGAGCGTGCGCGAGCTGATGCGGGCCCGCGGTCTGGTCGACGTCCTCATCCCGCGTGGCGGGGCCTCGCTCATCCAGACGGTCGTCGCCGAGTCCACCGTCCCGGTGATCGAGACCGGCACCGGCAACTGCCATGTCTACGTCGACGCCCAGGCCGACCTCGACATGGCCGTCGAGATCCTGATCAACTCCAAGGCCCACCGGGTCAGCGTCTGCAACGCTGCCGAGACCCTGCTGGTCCACCAGGACATCGCCGCCGACTTCCTGCCCCGCGCGCTGGACGCCCTCGCCGAGGCCGGGGTGACCGTGCACGCCGACGAACGGGTGATGGCGTACGCCAAGGACTCCCGCGCGACCGTCGTCGAGGCGACGGCCGAGGACTGGGAGACGGAGTACCTGTCCTACGACATCGCCGCCGCGGTCGTGGACTCCCTGGACAGGGCCGTCGAACACATCCGGCTGTGGACCTCCGGCCACACCGAGGCCATCGTCACCACCTCGCAGCAGGCCGCCCGCCGTTTCACCCAACTGGTCGACTCCACCACGGTCGCCGTGAACGCCTCCACCCGCTTCACCGACGGCGGCCAGTTCGGCTTCGGCGCCGAGATCGGCATCTCCACCCAGAAGCTGCACGCCCGGGGCCCGATGGGCCTGCCCGAGCTGACCAGCACGAAGTACATCGTGACGGGGGACGGGCACGTACGGCGCTGACGGGCGCGTACGGCACGCCGTCCCGGCAGACGGATGAATTTCCATACCGTCTGCCCAAATTGACCCCCCAGGTCTACTCTGGACATGTGCCGGACGACGTGGGGGGCACGCCGTTCCAGGACGGCTGGATGCCCGACGACCACGACCGCGGAATGTCGGACGAAGAGTTCGCCGCCGTGGTCTTCGACGAGGCCTTCATCAAGGCGGCGGCGGTCCATGAGCCGACCGCGGTCGAACGCCTCCTGGCCGCCGCGCAGGGGAGAGCGGAGGCGTCCGAGGCCGAGGCCCGCCGCGCCCACGCCAGAGGCGACCACTACGACGACCGCTACGGCGATGGCCGAGACCTCGGCCACGACCCCGAGCTGGACGACCTCGACGGCTTCGACGACGACTACGGCCCCACGGGCCACGGCAAGCAGATCCGCTGGCACCGGGCCGTCGCCTGGCTGCTCGCCCTCGTGATGGGCATCGGCATGGTCGCGCTGGCCTTCGCCGCGGTCTACCGGGGCGCCTCCTCCAGCCGCCAGGACCCGGTCCCGCCACCGGCCACCACCGGAGTCGAACAGGGCGGCCGGGCAGCGGCCCCCTCGGCCTCCGCCTACCACCTCCAGCCCACCGCCTCGGCCGTCCCTCGCACCCCCTGAGGGCCCGCCCCCGGCGATCCGGTCCACCACCGAGGGTGACTCTCCGGCACCCTCACCGGGATCTTCCGCGCTATCCGGAACGCCCCGGCCCACTTTGGTGAGGACCTGTCAGAAGTTGGCGCGTAGCAGGGCGTTTACCGAAGCGTCAGGAGACCTACCCTGAAGATATGGGCGGACCTGGAGACCCACCGGAGGGGACACCCGAAGGCGCCCCCGGCGGTGCGGACGACGAATACCGATCCGTCGTTTTCGACGAGTCGTTCGTCCGGGCTGCCCGGCTCCAGGAGTTCTCCGCGCAGGAGCGGATGGGTGACGACGCCCCCGCCGTCCGCCGCCGCCCGCCCATGCGCCGGGGCCTGCCCCGGCAGGCGCTGATCCTGGTCCTGCTGATCGCGGTCGCCTTCGGCACGGCGGTCTACATGGGCGTCCGCAGCCCCTATGACAACCAGGCCACGACCGCCGACGACCCCGTCGAGCCGCTGCGGATGACCGTCGTCCCGCTCACCCCGCCCGGCGAGGTCCCCGGCACCACCGACACCGCCCGGCTGTACGCGAACAGCCCGGCCGCCCAGTTCCGCGTCGGCGCCGAGGGGATACCGCTGCCGGCCACCCGAAGCACCGAACACTTCTCGGACAGCCAGGTCGTCACCGCCCTGACCACCGCCAAGGACTACCTCGTCCGCTCCTCGCTCTACCCCGAGGTGCTCACCGGCGAGGAGGTGCGGCCCGTACGTGTGATGCTCGACCCGGACCAACTCGACCAGTTCGACGAGAGCTTCGACCAGCCCGCCGCCGACGGCCGGCACGCCGCCACCGGCTGGCTGGTCCGCTTCGACCCCGAGGCCGTCGAACTCGCCGACCCCCAGATCCGCGTCCAGGGCACCCTTCGGGCCACCGAGACCGACGCCGCCACGCTGGAGGTCGTCTCGGACCACATCTTCGTCTACGCGCTGCGCCCGGCCGGTGCCGACGCGGACGCCGAGGCGTCGCTGTTCACCGTCCGGCGCGAGCTGCGCTTCAGCTTCGACCTCGACGACCTGCGCCTGCACCAGGCCCGGCTCCAGACGTCGTACGCCCAGGCCGGCCCCCTCTCCTGCGCCGACGACTCGGCGAGCCTGCTCCGCCCCCTGCTCGCCGGCCAGACACCCAGGACCGGCGGCCCAGCGGGCACCGACCCGTACGCCACCGGCAGCACGACGGCCCTGTGCGGCACCTTGGCGAAGGAGACACAGCCGAGGGTTTGAGGGCGGGGGTGGGTGACGCGGGCGGGTGAGCGGGGTGAGTGACCGAGGTGGGTGAGCGTGGTGGGCGGCGCGTGGTGGATGAGCGGGGTGGGTGAGCGTGGTGGATGCGCGAGGTGGGTGAGCGGGGTGGATGACGCGGGTGGGTGACCGGGGTGGATAGGCGCGGTGGATGCGCGAGACGGGCGACGCGGGTGAGTGACCGGTGCGTGTCCGGTGGGGGCCAGCGACCGGTCTGTGGCCGGGATCCGGCGGTGCATGGGGGCGACGGCGGCGTGAAGGGCTGCGGCACGTACGACGGCCGGGACAACGGCAGGACCGGGGCGGGGCACTGTCCGAGCCCTCACCCGCCTCCGTCTCACGCCCCCGTCACGACCTCGGTCTCAGGCCCTGCCCCCGGACGCGGGCCCCCAGGCCGCGAGCCCTGGTCACACAGCCCCAGCCACACAGCCCCAGGCCGCAGCCGCACGCCCAGGCCACACGCCCAGGCCACACGCCCAGGTCTCGGCCCCGTCATCGCCCCGCCGCCCAGACCAGTCACCGGCCCGCCCCAGCGGTCGGCGGGACGGAGGAAGCCATCGCCGGTGAACCCCGCCACCGACGGCCTGTTTCACGAGGCGCTGGGGCCGCCGCCGTAGCAGTGCGGGCCGCCCCTGTCCGCTCAGGCCGCCGGGCCCGCCGAGTGCACCCGGCACTTCCGGATCCGGCGGGGCGCCGTCCCGCTTCCGGACCCGGCGGGGCACCTCGCCCGTTCGGCCCATGCTGCCCGCTGGCCCGCGCTGCGAGCCGGCCCCTGCTGCCCGTCAGACCCGTGGTCGGCGAAGCCGTTGCCAGGGTTGGCCGCCGTCCGTGTGGCCGCTCTCCGAGAAGGAGAGGCCCTCGCGACGCCACCGCTTCCCGCCGCCGTCAGTCCCTCCCGCCGGCGGCCCGCCAGCCCCCGTCCGCCGACGTCGCCTCTCCCCGCCCCTCCTCGCCACCTCTGCCCGTGTCAGTTCCCGTCGCGCGGCGGGTCCTCCGTGCGGGTCGTGCCGTTGGGCGGGGCGTCCTTCGGCGCGGAGCCACCCGAGTTGCCGGAACCGGTGAAGCCGCCGAAGCCGCGCCGCACCCGGCCGCCCAGGTCGCCGGCGCCGCCCGCGATGTCGGTGACCAGCTTCATCAGCGGGTCCTTGGAGTCCTTCACCTGACTGGCGTAGCTCGCGGCCGACTCGCGGAAGGAGTCGGTGACGGACGTGTTCTTGTCCTCGCCCCGGCGCGGGTAGTGGCCGTCCATGATCCGCTGGTAGTCGCGGGACTCGGCCCACTTCTTCAGCTCGGCCGCGCGGACGGTGGTGAAGGGGTGGGTGCGGGGCAGCACGTTCAGAATCTTCAGTACGGAGTCGCGCAGGTCGCCGCCCGCCTCGTACTCCTCCGCCTGCTCCAGGAACGCGTCCACGTTCATCTCGTGCAGGTGGTTGCCGCCCGCGATCTTCATCAGGCCGCGCATGGACGCCTTGAGGTCCTGCCCGACCAGCAGCCCGGCCCGGTCGGCGGACAGCTCCGACTTGCGGAACCACTCGCGCAGGGCCGTCACGATCGCCATGATCGCGACATTGCCGAGCGGGATCCACGCCACGCGCAGCGCCAGGTTGGTCAGGAACAGCAGGATCGTGCGGTACACGGAGTGGCCGGAGAGGGCATGGCCGACCTCGTGGCCGACGACCGCGCGCATCTCCTCCTCGTCGAGCAGCTCGACCAGGCCGGTGGTGACCACGATGATCGGCTCGTCCAGGCCGATGCACATCGCGTTGGGCTGCGGGTCCTGGTTGACATACATCGGCGGGACCTTCTCCAGGTCCAGGATGTAACAGGCGTCGCGCAGCATGTCGTTGAGATGGGCGAACTGCCGCTCGGAGACCCGCACCGAGTCGGAGAGGAACAGCAGCCGGAGACTGCGCTCGGGCAGCAGGCCGCTGAGGGCCTTGAACACCGTGTCGAAACCGCTCAGCTTGCGCAGGGCGACCAGCGCCGAGCGGTCGGCCGGATGCTCGTACGCACGCGAGGAGATCCCCGGGAAGCGCGTTCGCTGCCTGCTCGGCACGTTCTCGTGCCCGTCGTTCTGGTGGCCTTCGTCGGACATGTCTTCCCCCATGTGCGTCTGATCGCCCCTCTGTGCCCCCGAAGCGGAGCCCAGCCTGGGCGGGGTTACCGTGGACGGGCACTACAGCGTAAGGAGTCCCCCGTCATGGACCGCATTCCCGCAGCCGCTTGGCTCACCGAGGCCGCGAGCGCCGCCGAGCAGCAGGGTGCGGGGAACCTGCTCAGAGTCGTGCTGATCGTGATGGTCGTGGGCTGTGTGCTGACTGCGTGGATCCTGTTGCGTGGCTACAGGCGGAAAGACGACTGAGCGCCGCCGAAGGTTCCCCGGCCGCCGTGCGGGGTCCCCAACGGCGGAGTCGGCGTGATCGGCGAACGGGCGCCCGCTTACGATGAGCCGACGTCTTTATCCCGCCCACACCGGATAGGTTCTGCCGAAGATGACTTTCCACAGCGCCGCTGCCCAGTTGGTCACCCTTGCCGCCGAAGGCGGGGAGCACGGCGGCAACCACCAGAGCCTCAACCCGTACTTCGTGGGCGGCTGCGCCTTCGTCATCCTGCTGCTGCTGCTGTGGATCACGACTCGTTTCAACCGCGACCGCTGAACCCGGCGGGGGCTTCCCAGGCCGGGCCGGTAGGGTCTGCACGCATGGGAGAGCAGGGCATGCCTACCGGTCCGGCGCACACCGGCAAGCGCCGCCTCGGCGTCATGGGCGGAACGTTCGACCCGATCCACCACGGGCACCTGGTGGCGGCCAGCGAGGTGGCCGCCGCCTTCCAACTCGACCAGGTCGTCTTCGTGCCCACCGGGCAGCCGTGGCAGAAGACCCACCGCGCGGTGTCCCCGGCCGAGGACCGCTATCTGATGACGGTCATCGCCACCGCCGAGAATCCGCAGTTCTCCGTCAGCCGTATCGACATCGATCGCGGCGGCCCCACCTACACCGCGGACACCTTGCGCGACCTGAGTGCCGTCAACCCGGACACCGACCTGTTCTTCATCACCGGTGCCGACGCCCTCGGTCAGATCCTCACCTGGCGTGACACCGGCGAACTGTTCTCCCTGGCACACTTCATCGGGGTCACCCGGCCCGGCCACGTCCTCGCCGATCCCGGCCTCCCGGAGGGCGGGGTCTCGCTGGTCGAGGTTCCCGCGCTGGCCATCTCGTCCACGGACTGCCGTGCGAGAGTCGCCAAGGGAGACCCGGTCTGGTATCTGGTGCCCGACGGGGTCGTGCGCTACATCGCGAAACGAGAGCTGTACCGCGGCGAGTGAGCCGAGAGGGGCACCGGTGAACGACCGATACGACGCGGGGTACGAGGGCCAGTACGAACTCGTCGGCTACGACGAGTACGGGCAGCCCGTGTACCGACAGGTCCCGCCACAGCAGCCCCAGCAGCAGCCCTACGACCCTTACGCACAGCAGACCTACGGCTACGACCCGTACGCGCCCGGCCAGCAGCAGCCCGCGCCCGCCTACGACCCCTACGGCACCGGTCAGCAGCCCGCGGCCCCGGAGCAGGGCGGCGGCTACGACAGCACCGGCACCTACCCCGCGTACGACGCCTACGACCCGTACGGCCAGACCGCGGCCGTTGGGCAGCAGCAGCCGCAGGTCGCCGAGCAGACCGCCTACATCCCGCAGCAGGCGGGCCCGCCCGACCCGGTCCCCGACCAGCAGCCCGGCACGCAGGACACCGGCACGCAGGATTCCGGCGCCCGGGCGCCGCGCGAGGACCGCGACTACCGCACCGAGCAGTTCGCCTTCGTCGAGGAGCCCGACGGCGACTCCGAGGACGTCATCGACTGGCTCGCCTTCACGGAGAACCGCACCGAGCGCCGTGAGGAGGCCAAGCGCCGCGCGCGCGGGCGGCTGATCGCCGTGGTCGTCGCCCTGGCCGTGTTCGTGGCCGGCGGCGTCGGCTACCTGTGGTGGGCCGGAGAACTCCCGGGCGTGTCGTCCTCGGACGACAGTGGCGGCGGTACGACGACGGCGGGCGCCCAGAAGCGGGACGTGATCGTCGTCCATCTGCACGACACCAAGGGCGGCGCCACCTCCACCGCCCTGCTGGTCGACAACACCACCACCAAGCAGGGCACGACCGTGCTGCTGCCCAACGCGCTCGCCCTGACCGGCGACGACGGCGCGACCACCCTGACCAAGTCCGTCGAGGACGACGGCTCCTCCGGCACCCGTGAGGCCCTCGACACGGCCCTGGGCACCTCCATCCAGGGCACCTGGCGGCTCGACACGCCGTATCTCCAGAACCTGGTCGACCTCGTGGGCAACATTGAGGTCGACACCAATGCCGATGTCCCCGACCCGGACGCCGACGAGGGCGCGGCGCCCCTGGTCCGCAAGGGCACCCAGCAGACCCTCAGCGGCAAGACGGCCGTCGCCTACGCCACCTACAAGGCGTCCGGCGAGACCCAGGAAGCCCAGCTGGAGCGGTTCGGGCAGGTCATGCAGAGCGTGCTGCGCAAGATGTCGTCCGACCCGCAGGCCGCCACGACCACCGTGCAGACCCTCGCGCAGATCCTCGACCCGTCCCTCACCGACAACGACCTCGGCGCGTTCCTCGCGGCCCTGTCCGACCTCGCCAAGAGCGGCGACTACAAGACCGAGCTGCTGCCCGTGGAGACCGACGGCACACTGAACGCGCAGGCCAGCGCCGGTGTCGTCAAGGACGTCCTGGGCGGCACGGCGGAGAACCCCGACGACGGCACCGCCGTCCGCGTCTCCGTCCAGAACGCCACCGGTGTCCAGGACCGCACCGAGGACGCGCGCGTGACCCTCCTCAACGGCGGCTTCACGTTCCTGGAGGGCGGCACCGCCTCCGCCGCCGAGGCCACCACGGAGATCACCTACGCGGACGACGCCGAGAAGGAGAACGCCACCGAGGTCGCCAAGACCCTGGGACTGCCCACCGAAGCGGTCACCAAGGGCGAGGTCTCCTCGAACGCGGACGTGACGGTGATCCTCGGCCAGGACTACGAACCGGCGGGGGCGAGCTAATGGCGTGGGGCACTGTCGGCGGTCCGTGAGACCCTTGGGGGCAAGTGACCGTCTACGGAAAGCCTTGTAGTGACCGCTACCGACCGCTCCCTGGAGCTCATCAACTCCGCCGCGCAGGCCGCCGCCGACAAGCTGGCGCACGACGTCATCGCGTACGACGTCAGCGATGTCCTGTCGATCACCGACGCCTTCCTGCTGGCCTCGGCGCCCAACGACCGCCAGGTCAAATCGATCGTCGACGAGATCGAGGAGCGGCTCCAGAAGGAGCTGGGCGTCAAGCCCGTGCGCCGCGAGGGCGACCGCGAAGCGCGCTGGATCCTCCTCGACTACGTCGACATCGTCGTCCATGTGCAGCACAGCGAGGAGCGGGTCTTCTACGCCCTGGAGCGGCTGTGGAAGGACTGCCCCGAGATCGAGCTGCCCGCCGACGCCCGCGCCACCCGAGGCAAGGCGCAGGAGCACGCCAGGCACGAGGCCGCCGAGGAGGCCGAGAAGGCGGGTGAGTGGCGTTGAGCACCGCCGCGGGGTTCTCGTTCGCCGGTGCCCCGCGCGGGCGCCGGCTCATCCTGTGGCGGCACGGCCAGACCGCGTGGAACGTGGAGCGCCGCTTCCAGGGCACCACGGACGTCGACCTGACCGAGACCGGCGTCGCCCAGGCCCGGCGCGCCGCCCGGCTGCTGGCCTCGCTCCAGCCCGACGCGATCGTCGCCTCCGACCTCAAGCGGGCCGCGGAGACGGCCGCCGAGCTGGCCGCCCTCACCGGCCTGCACGTGAGCCGTGACGAGGCCCTGCGCGAGACCTACGCGGGCGTCTGGCAGGGCCTGACCCACGAGGAGATCATCGAGCGCTACGGCGACCAGTACGCGGCCTGGAAGCGCGGCGAGCCGGTGCGCCGCGGCGGGGGCGAACTGGAGACCGAGGTCGCCGACCGTGCCGCCCCCGTGGTGCTGCGGCACGCCGAGAAGCTGCCCCCCGAGGGCACGCTCGTGGTGGTCAGCCATGGCGGCACGATCCGCACCACGATCGGCCGGCTGCTGGGCCTGGAGGCCCAGCACTGGGAGAGCCTGGGCGGCCTGTCCAACTGCTGCTGGTCCGTCCTGGGCGAGGGCGCGCGCGGCTGGCGCCTGCTGGAGCACAACGCCGGCACGTTGCCCGAGCCGGTCCTCGGCGACGACACCTGAGCCCCCGGCGGCGCCCGGACCCGCCGGTCGCGGCACCGCCGGGCCCGGATTTCACTTTCCGGCAGGTCGCAGGCTAAAGTTCTTCTTGTTCGCCCCGCCCGGCGGGGGAGAACGCGAGGGGCTATAGCTCAGTTGGTAGAGCGCTTGCATGGCATGCAAGAGGTCAGGAGTTCAATTCTCCTTAGCTCCACAGGATCAAGATCCCGTCCCGCGAGGGGCGGGATTTTTTTGTGTGAGGATTCCCGATCCGGCTTGAGTCACTCGGGGCCTGTGGGGCGTATAGGTCGGTAGAGGCGCTGCGGGCGCGCGTGTGCGCGTCGGCCGGGTGGACCACGGCCTGTCGTGGCCGTACTGGTACCCGGGCGTCGCTGACCGTATTGGTCCGGCCGTGGCAGAATCAAACGGCCGGAAGGGGGCGCGGCCCGACGGGAGGGAGTAGCGATGCCTGCGAGCATCACCGGGGAGGTCGGCCACCTCCTTGGCGAAGCGGCGTTGATACGGGGCACGGCCACCCGGCTCAGCTGCCCTTCCTGCGGTTCCGCGCATGTGGCCCAAGTCCTCGGCGACAACGGCGGGATCTCGTACGTGTGCACGGCCTGCGGCCACAGCTGGAGCTGATCGATGGGTGCACACAGGCGAAAGTGCGACTGGTGCGGCAGTGGTACGCCGATCGTCCGCGACATGGAACCGGTGAACCCCGACTACCAGTACTGGTGCGAGGAATGCGCGCGGGCGCTGATCATAAAGGGCGACCCGATCGAGACCTATCGGGAACTTGAGGGCGAGCCGATCTACGGCCGCCTCCTCGAAGAGCACTGCACTCTGAAGCGTTTCTACTCCTTCGTCACGGCCTGACGACCCGTGAGGACGCCGCCGCGCGGAGGGTCCTCACGGCGTGTCGCACGGCCCTCCAGGGCCACCAGGGCCAGGAAGGCGCAGCCGGCCGCCGGATAGAGGGCCGACAGCGTCAACTCGACGCCGTTCTGATGCAGTTCGGGCCGGTGCGTGCCGTGCGGGACCCACCACAGGGCGTACGAGCAGAACACCAGGGGCAGGGCCAGGGCGCCCGCGCGGTGGGCGGCGGACCCCATGAGGCGGGCCCGAGAACCGACGAGCAGGATCAGCGGCACGCACCACACCCAGTGGTGCGACCAGGACACCGGGCTGACGAGCAGCGCCGTCACCGCCACCGCGCACACCGCTGGGCCCCGCCGCCCCCGCAACTCCGCCGTGACCGCCACCGCGATCCCGGCGAGCCCCGTGAGCGCCGCCGCGAGGAGCCACCAGCCGCCTGGCTCCGCGGTGTGCAGCAGACGCGCGAGAACGCCCCGCAGGGCCTGGTTCGCGGTGTCCTCCGCATGGCCGACCCGCCCCGCGCGGAACACCATCGCGGACCAGAAGCGCCAGGAGTCCCGCGGCAGGACGGCCGCCGCCAGCAGGGTCGCGCCGCAGAACGCGAGGACCGCCCCGCGCGCGTGCCGCAGCCAGACGCCGCCCGAGCCGTACCGCAGGTGCGCGGCCACGCCGGTGGCGAGCAGGAAGACGACGAACAGGGCGGGCGTGAGCTTCACGGCCGCCGCGAGGCCGATGCCGACACCGGCCCAGCGTGCTCCCGCGCGGCGGGACAGATCCCACAGGACCAGCACCGCGAGCAGCAGATTGATCTGCCCGTAGCGCAGCGTCGTCCACACCGGCTCGCACCACACCGCCCCCGCCGCCACCCACCACACCGTCCGCACGCGCGCGTGCCCGACGAGCAGCAGCGACAGCCGCACGAACACCACCAGCAGGGCGAGGTTCCCGGCCGTCGCCAGGGTGCGCATCACCCCCGTGCCGAGCAGGGTCAGCGGGGTGAACAGCAGGGCGGCGAACGGCGGGTAGGTGGTGGGCAGTTGCGCCACCGTCGTACGCAGCGCGTACAGATCGCCGCCGGCGCGGACGGTGGCGCCCTCCGCGCGGTACACCATCAGGTCGATCATCGAGACGTCCGCGGCGCGCTGGGCCAGCCAGAACGCCGTGAACGACAGCAGGCAGATTCCCAGCGCGACCGGGGAACGGCGCTGGACTCCGGGGAACGCGATCACGGTCACGGGGGCCGACACTAGCCCCCTTATCGGGACAGAACGGAATTGATTTGGTGGTGCACCCGGTCGAGCGTGTAATGTTGGCGTCGCCGCCGGGGGACCGGGGCGACTCCCAGCAGAAGCGCGGGTCCACCGCGTGGGCGCATGGGGCTATAGCTCAGTTGGTAGAGCGCTTGCATGGCATGCAAGAGGTCAGGAGTTCAATTCTCCTTAGCTCCACAATCAGCTCGACAGCATGAAGAGAGCGCGCGAGCGGGGGGGAGCGGGGGGGGCTGGGTGTGTGGGAGC
>NZ_JBHYUG010000041.1:34025-68625 GCF_042749375.1 Streptomyces sp. NPDC059477
CCATGGACGCAGCCGCCCGCACCAGCGCGTCGCTGTCCGGCTGGCCCGCCCCCCCCCCCCGCCCGAGGCAGAAACCCGGGCGCCGCCCGGTGGCGGCGGCCCCCCCGGGCGCGGCGACCGCGGCCCTGGGAGAGCACCGGGAGATTGCGGGCGGGCGCCTGAGCGCGGGTGTCCTCCTCGATGCGCAGGGCGAGCGCGGGGCAGCGGCGCACCGCGCGCAGGGCCTTGGCCTCCGCGTAGCGCGGCACCTCGGCCTGGGCGACGGTCGGGAACCCGTCGGCGCCCAGTTCGAAGACCTCCGGGAGGATGTCCGCGCACAGGCCGTGGCCGCGGCACAGCGTCCAGTCGACGTAGATCTTCTGGCGGCTGGGGCCGTTCTCCCCGGACGCGCCGCCGCCGGGGATGCCGGTCGGGATCCCGCCGCCCTCGAAGAGGGGCAGGACGCCCGTCACGGGCCGTCCGCAGCCGTTTCCCAGGACATGCGCGGCGAGGTCGTCGGTGAACGCCTTGAGGGTCGACTCCAGGAACATCGCGGAGCCGTCCGGGTGCGAGCACGCGCCGCGCCGTTTGACGTTCCTGGCGACCTGCTTGACCGCCTCCAGGGCGGCCGGGCCGCCACCGCCCAGGATGTCCTGGAGGCCGCGCGCGGCGGCGGGCAGCCCGAGGTAGCACGGGCCGCACTGGCCCGCGCTCTCCTCGGCCAGCCACTGGGCGACCCGCAGCGACTCGCCCAGCGGGCAGGTGTCCTGGCTGATCGGCAGGATGGCGCCGGCGCCCAGTGAACCGCCCACCGCGTCCAGGGAGTTGCGGGAGACGATCGCCTCGTCGACCGTGGCGGCGTCGATCCACTTGCCGTGGTAGCCGCCGGTCAGCACCCCTTGCGGTACCGGCGGGGCGCCGGCCAGCTGGAGGACGTACCGCAGCGGTACTCCGGTGGGGACCTCGATCACCATGGGGCGGGCGACCGCGCCGGAGACCGTGAGCATGACGGTGCCGGGCTCGTCGTACAGGCCGGTGTTGCCGTAGCGCTCGGGGCCGATGCGGGCCGCGATGGCCAGTTGGGCGAAGGTCTCGGCGTTGGACAGCAGGGTGGGCGCGCCGCCGACGCCGCTCTGCGAGGCGCTGATCTTGCGGCCGGGCGGGATCGCCGGGCCGCCGTCGATCGAGCGGACCAGGGAGGCCGCCGCGCCGGTGACCATCCGGACCGGGTTGCGCTGCACGCGGGCGCGCAGGGCGGAGCGCCGGCCGTTGCTCAGGCCGCGCTCGGCGAGGGCGGCCTCCATGGAGCGCTGGGTGGACTCACGGGTGACCCCCACCACGAGCGTGCGGGCACCCAGAGCCTCGGCGCACAGCAGCGCGCCGTCCAGGATGAGGTGCGGGGCGCGGTTGATGAGGACCGTGTCCTTGCGGCAGGCCGGTTCGTCCTCGCTGCCGTTGACGACGACGACCGGCCGGACACCGCGCTTGATGGCCGCCTCGGCGACCGAGCGCAGCTTCTTGTGGAAGGGGAAGCCCGCGCCGCCGCGGCCCCTGAGGCGGATGTTCTCGGCGAGCTTGGCGAGTTGCTCGCCTCCCAGGGGTTCGAGCGGGCCGTGCACCTTGAGGTGCATGGGCAGATCGAGTCTTTCGACAAGGTCGAAGCCGGACGTGAGCTGGGGAAGCCCGACCACGCGGACTTCTGGGACGTCGGGCAGGGCCTCGTTCACCTGATGCCTCCGGAGGGCGTGTTCCAAGGTTCGCCCGAACCCGGCCCTTCGAAGTCGTAGGGACCGGGCGTCGATTCAGTGGCGGGACCGCTGTTGTACGTGTCACCCGCGTGGTACGTGCCGTGGAGCGGGTTCGACTCACCGGTGTCGTACAGATCACGTCCGCCGTACCCGCCGGGGCCCGGATCGCCGTAGGTGGGGAGGGTGTGGCCCGTGTCCTGGAGCGGGTCGTACGCCGACGGGGGAGCCGCGCCGACCGGCGGCGGGGACGGGACGGGCCACGAGCCCGGGGCGGAGCCGCCGGTGTCCGTGCGCGGGAGGGACTCGGTGGCCTGGAAGTCCCGCAGTTCCCTTGGCGCGGTGGGCTCGGCCGCGAAGGACCCTGCGGGGCGGGCGGGCCGGGAGACGGCCCGGTAGGCGGCGGCGAAACCGGGGGTGGACTCGGCGGCGTTCGCCCGCGCGGGAGGGTCGTACGAGGGGGGTACCCGGCGTGTCGCGCGCTGCGGTTCGTAGCCGGGCAGGGGTGCGGCGCTCTCACCCGCGCGGGCGCGGGCGGCGTCCAGGTCCTCGCGGCCGGGCCTGCCGGTGGTCCCCAGCAGTGCGGTGATCCTGTCGGCGACCTTGCGCTTGAAGGGGCGGGGCGCCGCGCGCAGTGCCAGGGCGCCCATGACGCCGGCCAGGGAGAGGCCGTACAGGAAGACGAAGAAGGGTTTGGCCTCGCGGCCCGCGTACAGGCCGTGGACCAGGGCGGCGCACCAGGCGGGGTACGCCAGCATGTGCATCGCGCGCCAGCGGGCGGCGACCGGGGCGGGGGAGGCGAAGGCGCCGCGCAGGGCGCCGGTGATGCCCACGAAGACCATCATCAGGCCGGCCAGGGAGCCGAGGCCGACCAGGCCGGCGGTGCTGGTGAAGCCGAGCGAGAAGGGGATCACCGCGGCGATCAGCTCGGTGTGGCCGAGCACGATCTTGGTGGTGAGGTGCAGCAGCAGGAACGCGATCGAGGCGACCGCCGTCGTGCGGTGCACGGCCTGTCCGACGAGCCGCTGGCGCGCGTTCAGCACGATCCGGTCCTGGGCGACCAGGCCCCAGATCACCGAGCAGCTCAGACACACCAGGGACAGCACCCCCGCGCCGAAGTTGAGGAACTCGCGGAATGCCTCACCTCCGGCCAGGACGGCCACGGGTATGAGGATCAGGACGGCGGCGGTCGCCGCCCCGTAGGCCGAGCGCCCCGGCCTGGGCAGCGAGCTGTTACTACGTCGACGGTTCATGGGGGCGACTCCGAGCGGTTCGGGAAAGCGGTCCCGCTGCCGCACTCTAAGTGGAGCCATACCGATGGGTACGGGGTTTGAGTTATTGCGTTGTTATCAAAGGACCATGTGACCGCTGTGATGCCCCTTAGAGGTCGTTACGCGAAGTAATATTTGAACTTTGTTCAGTTTTTCGTGGAGGTAGCCGGTAGTGGCGTGTGGGGTTGGTGAAGGAGACGCCCGATGTCTGGACGGCACCGGAAGCCCGTCGCTCCC
This sequence comes from Streptomyces sp. NPDC059477, assembly GCF_042749375.1. Taxonomy (NCBI): domain Bacteria; kingdom Bacillati; phylum Actinomycetota; class Actinomycetes; order Kitasatosporales; family Streptomycetaceae; genus Streptomyces; species Streptomyces sp. NPDC059477. Next base: position 37,258 of record NZ_JBHYUG010000041.1, read on the forward strand.
CGCTCGGGGGCTGCGGTACCCTAGCGCCATGCGTGCCGTACGCCTTCTGCTTAGCGGGCCGCGCTGATCAGTCCCGACCCACGGTGATCACCGTGAGCGGAATCGGCGCGGCGTCCCCTCCTGTGCGAGGGGATTTTTCGTTTCCCGGATGTCGCAGCCGCAGGCAGAGACGATCGATGGAGCTTTGAGAATCATGAGCGAGACGAACACCGCTGCCGCCGCCGAGGTGGTCGCGCCGCACCGCTACACGGCCGCTCTGGCAGCCGACATCGAGGCACGCTGGCAGGACTTCTGGGACGCCGAGGGCACCTATGAGGCGCCCAACCCGAGCGGCGACCTGGCGGGCGACCCGGCGACGGTCGCCGAGCCCAAGAAGTTCTTCATGGACATGTTCCCCTACCCCTCCGGCGCGGGCCTGCACGTCGGCCACCCCCTGGGATACATCGCCACCGACGTCTACGCCCGCTTCCACCGCATGACGGGCCACAACGTCCTGCACACCCTGGGCTTCGACGCCTTCGGCCTGCCCGCCGAGCAGTACGCCGTGCAGACCGGCACGCACCCGCGCGTGTCCACCGAGGCCAACATCGGCAACATGAAGAGCCAGCTGCGCCGGCTGGGCCTGGGCCACGACAAGCGCCGGTCGTTCGCCACGATCGACCCGGACTACTACAAGTGGACCCAGTGGATCTTCCTGCGGATCTTCAACTCCTGGTACGACGACGAGGCTGGCAAGGCCCGCCCCATCGCCGAGCTGATCGCCCAGTTCGAGAGCGGTGAGCGTGCCGTACCGGGCCACACGCGCGCGTGGCCCGAACTGACCGCCACCGAGCGCGCCGACGTGCTGAGCGAGTACCGCCTGGCCTACGCCTCCGACGCGCCGGTCAACTGGAGCCCTGGCCTGGGCACCGTCCTGGCCAACGAGGAGGTCACCGCCGACGGCCGCTCCGAGCGCGGCAACTTCCCCGTCTTCAAGGCCAACCTGCGCCAGTGGAACATGCGCATCACCGCCTACGCCGACCGGCTGCTGGACGACCTGGCCGAGCTGGACTGGCCCGACGCCATCAAGCTGGCCCAGCGCAACTGGATCGGGCGCTCCGAGGGCGCGCGCGTCGACTTCCCCATCGACGGCGAGCACATCACCGTCTTCACCACCCGCCAGGACACCCTGTTCGGCGCCACCTACATGGTGCTGGCGCCCGAGCACCCGCTGGTCGAGAAGTTCACCCCGGGCGCCTGGCCCGAGGGCACGCGCGCGGTGTGGACCGGCGGTCACGACACGCCCGCCGAGGCCGTCGCCGCCTACCGCGCGCAGGCCGCCGCCAAGTCCGACCTGGAGCGCCAGACCGAGGCCAAGGACAAGACCGGCGTCTTCACCGGCGCGTTCGCCACCAACCCGGTCAACGGCGAGCGGATCCCGGTCTTCATCGCCGACTACGTCCTGATGGGCTACGGCACCGGCGCCATCATGGCCGTCCCCGCGCACGACACGCGCGACTTCGCCTTCGCGCGCGCCTTCGAACTGCCCATGCGGTGTGTCGTCGAGCCGTCGGACGACCGCGGCACCGATACGTCGACCTGGGACGACGCCTTCGCCTCCTATGACGCGAAGATCGTCAACTCCGCGAGCGAGTCCGTCTCCCTGGACGGACTGGGCGTCGCGGACGCCAAGGAGCGCATCACCGAATGGCTGGCCCGCAAGGGCATCGGCGAGGGCACCGTCAACTTCCGCCTGCGCGACTGGCTGTTCAGCCGCCAGCGCTACTGGGGCGAGCCGTTCCCGATCGTCTACGACGAGGAGGGCGTCGCCCACGCGCTGCCCGAGTCGATGCTGCCGCTGGAGCTGCCGGAGGTCGAGGACTACAGCCCGCGCACCTTCGACCCCGACGACGCCGACACCCAGCCTGAGACGCCGCTGTCGCGCAACGCGGACTGGGTCAACGTCACCCTGGACCTGGGCGACGGGCCCAAGAAGTACCGCCGCGAGACCAACACCATGCCCAACTGGGCCGGTTCCTGCTGGTACGAGCTGCGCTACCTGGACCCGCACAACAGCGAGAAGCTGGTCGACCCCGAGATCGAGCGCTACTGGATGGGCCCGCGCGAGGGCATGCCGCACGGCGGCGTCGACCTGTACGTGGGCGGCCAGGAACACGCCGTGCTGCACCTGCTGTACGCCCGCTTCTGGTCCAAGGTGCTGTACGACCTGGGGCATGTGTCCTCGGCCGAGCCGTTCCACCGGCTGTTCAACCAGGGCATGATCCAGGCCTACGTCTACCGCGACAGCCGCGGCATCGCCGTGCCGGCCGCCGAGGTGGAGGAGCGCGACGGCGCCTACTACTACCAGGGCGAGCAGGTCTCCCGGCTGCTGGGCAAGATGGGCAAGTCCCTGAAGAACGCGGTCACCCCGGACGAGATCTTCGCCGAGTACGGCGCCGACACGCTGCGGCTGTACGAGATGGCGATGGGACCGCTGGACGTGTCCCGGCCGTGGGACACCCGCGCGGTGGTCGGTCAGTTCCGGCTGCTGCAGCGGCTGTGGCGCAATGTCGTCGACGAGGAGACCGGCGCGGTCACCGTCGTCGACACCGAGCCCGACGACGAGACGCTGCGGGCGCTGCACAAGGCGATCGACGGCGTCCGCGGGGATCTGGCGGGGCTGCGGTTCAACACCGCCATCGCCAAGGTCACCGAGCTGAACAACCACCTGACCAAGGCGGGTGGCCCGGTGGCGCGGCCGGTCGCCGAGGCGCTGGTCCTGCTGGTCGCCCCGCTGGCCCCGCACATCGCCGAGGAACTGTGGCGCAAGCTGGGCCACACCGACACGGTGGTCCACCGGGACTACCCGGTCGCCGACCCCGCGTACGTCGTGGACGAGACCGTGACCTGCGTCGTCCAGGTCAAGGGCAAGGTCAAGGCCCGTCTGGAGGTGCCGCCGGGCATCTCCGAGGAGGAACTGGAGAAGGTCGCCCTGGCCGACGAGAAGGTCGTCGCCGCGCTGGACGGGGCCGGGATCCGGAAAGTGATCGTGCGGGCGCCGAAGCTGGTGAACATCGTTCCGGCGTAGGGGGCGACAGGGGCCGGTGAGGGGCGGTGGGGCCCGGTGGCGGACACCGCCGCCGGGGCCCTCGTCCGGGGCCCTCGTCCGGGGCCCTCGTCCGGGGCCCTCGTCCGGGGGCCTGGCCTGGGGGTCCTCGCCCGGGATCCGGTTGGTTCGGTGACTCGTCGTATCGCCTTCATGGCGGTGGGTCAGTGGGCCGCGTCTTCGGGGCGGGGGATTCCCGTCCCGGAACGGAGATCCCAGGGTGTGGCCGTCCCCTACGGGATCGGGTGGGGTGTCTGCGGGATGGTTCGGGGTTCTTCCGGAACTCGGTGACTGCCCGCAGCGTTTACCGTGGAGGAGCGGTGCGTGGCGTGCCGCCGCCCGCTGGAGGAGGAGCGTCGTGGAAGCCGTGATCGCAGTGGTCGCCCTGCTCGTCGTGCTCTTCCTGGCGGTGGGCGTCTGGGCCACGGTGAAGGTGGTCGGCGCCGCCAAGCGCGGCGTGGACCGCACCGTCGCACAGGCCCGCCGCACGGTCGAGGACCACACCCTGCGCGCCAAGTCCTTCGCCCAGCCCGGCCCGGTCGGCGAGCTGGCCCAGCTGAGACTGAAGCTGCGCACCTCGATGCGCGCGACACAGGACGCGCTGCACGCGGGCGTCGACGAGGACGCGTCGCTCAAGGAGTCCCTCGGACTCTTCCAGCGCCTGAGCGCCCACGGCCATGAGCTGGACGCCGAGCTGCGCCGCCTGGAGTCCGAGCCCGACAAGAACACCCTCGCCGAGCGGCTGCCCGCCCTGCGCGAGCGCACCGAGCGCATCACCGCCTCGGCCGACTCCCTGCGCTGGGCCGCCCGCGACCGCGCCCGCCGCTTCGCCGACGACGACCTGGACTCGCTCAGCACCCAGATCGACATGGAGGCCGGCGCCCTGCGCCACTGGGACACCACCACACCCGACCCGTCCACCGCGGCCGGCGGCTCCAGCACACCCCCGCCGTGGCCCGAGGCCCCGACCACCGCCGACGCGGCCGACGGGCAGACCTGGCCCGACGACGCCCGGTCCCGCACGGCCGAGGAGCCGACCCGGCCCGCGATCACCCCGCCCGCCCCGCGCCCCACGTACCCGTGGCAGAAGAGCACCCGCCCCGAGAGCACCACCTGATCCCGCCGTCCCCGCGAGGGGTCCACCAGGCCGGGCTGCCGCACCGGCGCTACGCCAGGTAACCTCCAGCTCATGTCCCGCCATGTCGCGATCGTCACCGATTCAACGGCCTACCTGCCGCCCCGGACGATGGAGCGTCATGGCATCACCGCGGTACCCCTGATCGTGGTTCTCGGGGACCGCGCGCTGGAAGAGGGCACGGAGATCTCCACCCGGTCGCTGGCCCAGGCGCTCCAGAAGCGACGCCCCGTCACCACTTCCCGGCCCAGCCCACAGGTGTTCGCCGAGACCTACCGCAGGGCCGCCGAGTCCGGCGCCACCGGCATCGTCTCCCTCCATCTCTCCGCCGAACTCTCCGGCACCTACGACGCGGCGGTCACCGCGGCCCGTGAGGCGCCGGTGCCGGTACGGGTGGTGGACACCGGGATGATCGCGATGGCCCTCGGCTTCTGCGCACTCGCGGCGGCCGAGACGGCAGAGGCGGGCGGCACGGTGGACGAGGCCGTCGCGGCGGCGGAGAAACGGGCCGCCGGCACCTCCGCCTACTTCTATGTCGACACCCTCGACTATCTGCGCCGCGGCGGCCGGATCGGCACCGCGCAGGCCCTGTTCGGCTCCGCGCTCGCGGTCAAACCGCTGCTGCAACTGCAAGGCGGCCGGATCGAGCCGCTGGAGAAGGTCCGTACGGCGTCCCGGGCCATCGCCCGCCTGGAAGAACTGGTCGCGGAGCGCGCGGGCGCCGGACAGGTCGACATCGCCGTACACCATCTCTCCGCCCCCGAACGGGCGTCGGCGCTCGCCGACCGGCTGCGGGAGCGGGTGCCCGGGATCACGGATCTGCATGTGAGCGAGGTCGGGGCCGTCATCGGGGCGCACACCGGGCCCGGGCTGCTGGGGGTCGTGGTGTCCCCTCGCTGAGGGCGGCTTCACTCGTGTGGGTGGCGGAGTTATCCACAATCGGGCCGTGATCCCCGGGAATTGAGCAAGATCATCGCCGTTCGGCCGGAGTGATCCATCCTCGGCACATGGCACTTCGATCACGTATCCACAGCAGGCCCGCGACCAGTGGTCCCGGGCGTCCTCCTGGCTCCGACAGCCGGAGCCGTCATCGCCCTCGACCCGCGCGGGCGCGGGTTCGGCACCGGCATGCCTCGGCGCGGGAGTTGCGGCACCGGGCAGAGCTGATCTTCGGGGAGGCGGGGATCGCCGAGGAGAGGGGAGTGGTGAGGGAGCGGGGGGTGGGGCCGCCGGGGGCCGGGGAGCCGGACGGGGGCGGGGACTTGGCGGCAGACGGGCTTCGCGATCCAGTGGCGGTCGAGGAGGCTTCCGAGCGGGTGGTCGGCAGGCCCATTGCGGAGTCCGGCGTCGGGGGGTCGGTCGGGCGGCCGTGGGGGCGGGGCGTGGCGGCGTTGCGGGAGCGGCTGCCGGTGTGGTTGCAGGCCAGAGTGGGGCTGGAGCGCAGGAGTGTGGTGGCGCTGACGGTCGTTCTGGTGCTGGCGGCCGGTTTCGCCGTGCATCACTACTGGACGGGGCGGCCACAGACCCTGCGGGCGCCGGAGGTGGTCGAGGCCGCCGTGCCCTTCGGGGCGACGGCGGCGACGCCTCGTGAGGTGACGGCGTCGGCGGCACCCGGTGGTGCGGACAGTACGGCCGGTGCTGTCGTCGTGGTCGATGTCGGCGGCAAGGTGCGCGAGCCGGGGGTGCATCGGCTGCCGGTCGGATCGCGGGTGGCCGACGCGCTACGGGCGGCGGGCGGGGTGCGTCCGGGGACGAAGCTGGACGGGCTCAATCGGGCACGGGTGCTGGTCGACGGTGAGCACGTGGTGGTGGGGGGACCGGCCGCGCCGGGCCCGCAGGTCGCGGCGGACGGCGTACCCGGTCCGGGCGCCTCCGCCGCTCCCGTCTCCCTCAACTCGGCCACGCCGGAGCAGCTCGACGCCCTGCCCGGGGTCGGACCCGTGCTGGCGCGGCACATCGTGGACTACCGCACACAGCACGGCGGTTTCCGGTCGGTGGACGAACTGCGGGAGGTGAACGGGATCGGGGACCGCCGGTTCGCCGACCTGCGGGATCTGGTCCGGCCATGAGGACGGCGGTACGTGATCCCGTGGCCCGGCGCGGGGCGCACGCGGGAGGGCGGCTCGGTGACGCCCATCCACGGCAGGAGGGGCCGACGGATCTACGGCTCGTGCCGCCCGCGCTGGCCGCCTGGGCGACGGCGGCGCTGGCTCTGGACGTCTCGCCCGGGTGGGTTCTCGGGGTGACCGTGGTGTGCGTCATGGGCGCCGGTCTGCTGCTGGTGCCCTGGCCGTGGCGGCGGCCGGGGCGCGGAATGCGGCGGCCTGGGCGTGGGATGCGGATCGCGGGCGCGGCGGTGCTGCTGTGTGTCGCGGCTGCCGGGGCGTCGGCCGGGCTGCATGGCGCGGATCTGCGCAGCGGGCCGGTGCCGGAGCTGGCAGGGCGGTTCGCCACGGTGACGGCCGAGGTGGAGGTGACCGCCGATCCACGGCTGTCCCGGCCGCGGGTGAGCGGCGATCACGCCGTACCGGCGTCGGTGCTGCTGTCCGCCGAGGTGACGGAGGTGGCGGCCGGCGCGGGCGTGGTGCGGACACGGACGCCGGTGCTGGTGATCGTGGATTCCGGGGCGCGCGGTGACGGGGTGGCGGCGGCTTCGCCGTGGCTCGGGCTGCTGCCCTCGACGCGGGTACGGGTGGAGGGGCGGCTGGCGCCGGTGACGGCGGGGGGCGGGCGGATCGCGGCGGTGCTGCGGGTGCGGGATCCGGCGGCGCCCGAGCTGGTGGCGGAGCCCACGGCGACCCAGCGGTTCGCGGGGAGACTGCGGGCCGGGCTGCGGGAGGCGACCGACGGGCTCCCAGCGGACGCACGGGCGCTGCTGCCGGGGCTGGTCGTCGGGGACACCTCGCGGATCACGCCGGAACTGGACGAGGCGTTCAAGGAGACGGATCTGGCCCACCTGCTCGCGGTCTCCGGCAGCAACCTCACCATCATCCTGGCCCTGCTGCTCGGCCCGCCCGGTCTGGCCCAGCGGACGGAGCGCCGGGGTGCCGCGCCCCGGTTCGGGATCTCGCTGCGGACCACGGCGGTGTGCGGCGGGGTGCTCACGCTGGCCTTCGTGGTGGTGTGCCGGCCGGACCCGAGTGTGCTGCGCGCCGCCGCCTGCGGGGCGGTCGTCCTGCTCGCCCTGGCCACCGGGCGCCGCAGAGCACTGATCCCGGCGCTGGCGACGGCCGTACTCGTGCTGGTGCTGTACGACCCGTGGCTGGCACGGAGTTATGGATTCCTGCTGTCGGTGCTGGCCACCGGGGCCCTGCTCACGCTGGCGCCGAGGTGGAGCGCGGCGCTGCGGCGGCACGGGGTGCCGGGGCGGCTCGCCGAGGCGCTGGCGGCGGCGGGTGCGGCGCAGGCGCTGTGCGCGCCGGTCGTGACCGTGCTGTCGGCCCGGGTGAGTCTGGTGGCGGTGCCGTGCAATCTGCTGGCGGAGTTCGCGGTGGCGCCGGCCACGGTGCTGGGGTTCGCGGCGCTGGCGGTCGCACCGCTGGCGATGCCGGTGGCCGAGGTGCTGGCGTGGGGTGCGGGCTGGCCGACCGGCTGGATCGCCCAGGTCGCGCGGACCGGGGCGGCCTTGCCGGGAGCCGGCGTGGACTGGCCGGGGAGCTGGACCGGGGCGGTGCTGCTGGCGCTGGTGACGGCGGGCGTGCTCTACGTCGGGCGGCGACTCTTGGTACGGCCGTGGCTGTGCGGGGCGTGCGCGCTGCTGCTGGCGCTGGTCGTGGTGCAGCCGGCCCCGCTGACCAGGGTGATCACGGGCTGGCCACCGCCGGGCTGGCGCCTCGCGATGTGCGATGTCGGGCAGGGGGACGCGACCGTGCTCGCGGCCGGGGACGGCAGCGGGGTGGTCGTGGACACGGGGCCGGATCCACGGGCGGTCGACCGCTGTCTGCGGGCCCTCGGCATCAGCAGGGTCCCGCTGGTCGTCCTCACCCACTTCCACGCCGACCATGTGGCCGGGCTGCCCGGGGTGCTGCGCGGGCGGGCCGTGGGGGCGATCGAGACGACGGGGCACGAGGAACCGGCCGATCAGGCCGCGTTCGTACGGCGGGAGGCGGCGGCCCGGGGTGTTCCCGTGCGGCGGGCGGTCGCCGGGCAGGAGCGCAGAAGCGGCGGCGGGCTCAGCTGGCGGGTGCTGTGGCCGCCGGAGGGGCCGACGCCGGGGGCGGAGGGGGCGAACGACGCCAGTGTGACGATGCTGGTCCGCTCGGGCGGGCTGCGGATGCTGCTGCTCGGGGATCTCGAACCTCCGGCGCAGCAGGCGCTGTTGAGAACGCCGGCGGCGGCACTGCTGGGCAAGGTGGACGTACTGAAGGTGGCTCATCACGGCTCGGCGTATCAGGATCCCGGGCTGCTCCGCGCGGTGGCGCCGAGAGTGGCGCTGATCTCGTGCGGGCGGGGCAATACGTACGGGCATCCGGCGCCCAGTACGGTCGCGGCGCTCAGGGCGGCGGGGGCGCTGGTGAAGCGCACGGACCGGGACGGGGCGCTGGCGGTGGCGGGTGGGGGCGGAGGGCTGCGGGTGGCGGGAGACTGAGGGCATGAATTCCGCACAGGTTGATGCGTATCTCCGCCGTCTGGGCGTCGGACACCCGGCGTGGCCCACCGTCGACGTCCTGCGCGAGCTGCAACTGCGCCACCTCCAGACCGTGCCCTTCGAGAATCTGTCGCTGCATCTGGGGGAGCCGGTCGTCCTGGAGGAGAAGCGGCTGGTGGACAAGCTGGTGGGCGCGGGAAGGGGAGGGTTCTGCTACGAGGTCAACGGGGCGTTCGCCGCCTTGCTGAAGGCACTCGGGTTCGATGTCACGCTGCTCGCCGCGCGGGTGTACGGGAAGGAGGGGCGGACCGGGATTCCGTACGACCATCTCGCGCTGCGGGTGCGGACGGTGGACGGGGGCGAGTGGCTGGCCGATGTCGGCTTCGGGTCGTTCAGTCACTGGCCGCTGGCGTTCGGAGAACGGGGCGAGCAGGTGGATGCCGGGGGCGTGTTCCGGATCGTCGAGGCGGGGCCGGACCGGGCGGGGGTGCGGGGCGGGTCGGCGTCGGCGGACGGTGATCTGGACGTCATCATGGACGGCAGCCCGCAGTACCGGCTGGAGACGCGGCCACGGGTGCTCGGGGACTTCGTGGCCGGGGCCTGGTGGCACAGCACCTCCCCGGAGTCGAGTTTCACGCAGTCGCTGGTGTGCTCGCGGGTCACCGAGGAGGGCGGCCGGATCACGCTCGCCGGGCGCGGTCTGACGGTGACGGGGCCCGATGGGACGCGTGAGGTGCGGGAGCTGGGGGCGGACGACGAGGTGCTGGAGGTGTATCGGGAGCGGTTCGGGGTGGTGCTGGAAGAGGTGCCGAGGGTGCCTAAGGTGCCCGGTGGGTGACGGGGGGCGGTCTTTGGTCCGGTGGTCGGTCGGGGGGCTGAAGGTGGCTGAGGGTGGCTGAAGGTCGGGTTTGCTTAGGGCTGTTCAGTAGGTTTCTGTGCGTTATCTGTACAAAGAGTGTGTAAGGGGCTACTCGGGTGTAGTCCGAGCGCACGTGCTGGTTTCCAGCCATGTGGACTCGTGTTGCCTCGAAAGCCACATCGATGGTCGAATGTTTCTTCGGTAACGGGGACGTCGAGTGGTGCAGAGGTGTCGCAGATGATCGGCCGCTGGCTGGGAAGCCGGACGAAGCGGGTGCAACGGACGAGTCCGCTGGCGGCGGTCCGGACCCCACCACAGGCGGGAGTTCTCAGCTGCCGGGTGATCGACCCGGTCAACGAGCCGGTGCGCAACGCGGAGTTCGTGGTCAGCGACGCCATGGGGCGCACGGTGGTGAGCGGGGGCACGGATCCCTTCGGGTCGTTCATCACGGCGGTCCCGGCCGGGGAGTACCGGCTGGCGGTGTCGGCGGACGGGTTCACACCGTTCCGGGGCAGCGCGACCGTCGCCGAGGACGCGCTCGCCTCGCTGGGCGATGTGACGCTCCAGGTCGCCGCGCCGCCCGGGCTGCCGGCCCCCGGTGACTGGGAGGTGGAGCCGATGCACTCCTCCATCGCCTTCACCGCACGGCACATCGGGCTGGCCCGGATCCACGGTCGGTTCAACGCGTTCGCCGGGGCGGTGCGGATCGCCGACCGGATGGAGCAGTCGGCGATGCATGTGGTGATCGACGCGGCGTCCATCGACACGAATGTGCGGATGCGGGACGACCATCTGCGGTCGGCGGACTTTCTGGACGTGGAGCGGTTCCCGACGCTTGAGTTCTACAGCGACCGGTTCGCGCACCGGGGCGGGAACAAGTGGGCGGTCACCGGGGCGCTGTCGCTGCACGGTGTGACGCGGACGGTCACGCTCGAAACGGAGTATCTGGGCCAGGGCAACGGCATGGAGGGCGAGGTGCGGGCCGCGTGCCGCGCCACCACCGAGCTGCATCGGGACGACTTCACCGTGAGCTGGCAGACGATGCTGGCGCGCGGGATCGCGGTGGTCGGGCCGAGCATTCGGATTGCGCTGGATGTGCAGATCGTGCCGAAGTAGGGGGCGGTGGGGCTGCGGGGCTGCGGGGCTGCGGGACTGAGGGACTGCGGGGCTCGTTCGGGGCGGGGCGCCGGTGGCGGAAGATGGCGCTGTGAGTGATGTGAGGCATGTGCTGGTGCTGCCCGACCGTGAGGCCGCGGAGGACGCCGCCGAGGCGCTCGGGGAGCGGTTCGGGATCGCCGAGGAGCCGCGGCTGGTGCGGGACGCGCTGGCCGGTGAGGACGATGCCGAGGACGCGCAGTGGCTGCTGGTCCTGCGGGACGAGGACGGGCGGCTCGACGCCGCCGAGCTGGACGCGTTCGCGGGGGAGTGGGACGGGTGGCGGGAGGAGCCGTAGGGGCTGTGCCCGGCTGACCTTGTGTTCTGTACTTGGGTGACCTTGTGTTCTGCGCTCTGGTGACCCTGTGTTCGGTGGGCTGTCGGGTCTGCGTGCGTGTGGTGCCCGGGTGGGCCTGGGGGTGGCGGGCCGGGCGGCGTTGTCAGTGGTGCGTGCCATGCTTGTCGGGATGGCCAAGAAGACTGCAAACGACGACCCTCTCGCCCCGGTGACCCTTGCCGTGGGCCAGGAGGACCTTCTGCTCGACCGTGCCGTGCAGGAGGTGGTGGCCGCCGCCAGGGCCGCCGACGCGGACACGGACGTACGGGATCTGGCTTCGGACCAGTTGCAGCCCGGCACGCTCGCCGAGCTGACGAGTCCCTCGCTCTTCGCGGAGCGCAAGGTCGTGGTCGTACGCAACGCACAGGATCTCTCGGCCGACACGATCAAGGACGTCAAGAAGTATCTCGGGGCTCCCGCCGAGGAGATCACGCTGGTGCTGCTGCACGCCGGTGCGGCCAAGGGCAAGGCCCTGCTGGACGCGGCGCGCAAGGCGGGGGCGCGGGAGGTGGCGTGCCCGAAGATGACGAAGCCGGCGGATCGGCTGGCGTTCGTCAGAGGTGAGTTCCGGGCGCTCGGGCGGTCGGCCACGCCGGAGGCGTGTCAGGCGCTGGTCGATGCTCTCGGGAGTGATCTGCGGGAGCTGGCGTCCGCGGCGGCGCAGTTGGTCGCGGATATCGAGGGGACGATCGACGAGGCGGTCGTCGGGCGGTACTACACGGGGCGGGCGGAGGCGTCCAGCTTCACCGTCGCCGATCGGGCGGTGGAGGGGCGGGCCGCGGAGGCGCTGGAGGCGCTGCGGTGGTCGTTGGCCACGGGGGTGGCGCCGGTGCTGATCACCAGTGCGTTGGCGCAGGGGGTGCGGGCGATCGGGAAGCTGTCGTCGGCCCGGGGCGGGCGGCCGGGGGATCTTGCGCGGGAGTTGGGGATGCCGCCGTGGAAGATCGATCGGGTGCGGCAGCAGATGCGGGGATGGACGCCGGATGGGGTGTCCGTGGCGTTGCGGGCTGTCGCGGAGGCGGATGCGGGCGTTAAGGGGGGCGGGGACGATCCCGGGTATGCGTTGGAGAAGGCCGTGGTGACGGTTGCGCGGGCTGCGCGGAGTCGGGGGCGGTAGGGCGGGGCGGGTGGGGGATTCGGAGGTGGGGTGAGTGGGGGCTGTCGTGGAGTTGTTCGCCCCCGCCGCCCCTACCCGTCCCGTCCCAGGGGCTCCGCCCCTTCGGCCCCGCCAGGGGCTGTGCCCCTTGACCCCCTGTCGGCCCCGAAAGGGCCTCGTCCTCAAACGCCGGACGGGCTGGATTTGCCGGCCGGATGCTCAAGTGCGGGGCGGGGTGGGTTGGGCGGCGAGGCGCTCTGGTACTGGGCGGGTCTTGTGCGGGTGTCGTGTCACAGTGGGCGTGGTCTGTCTCGTCTCCAAGGGGAGATGCGTTCTTCTGGAGGAACGCTCCCTGGGGAAGGCGGAGGCGTCGGGGTTGTGAGAGACGATTTCGAGGAGTTCGAGGAGCTGCGGCCACTGCTGTTCTCCATCGCGTACCGGATTCTCGGCAGCGTGGCGGAGGCCGAGGACGCGGTGCAGGAGACGTGGCTGCGTCTTGAGGGTGCCGAGACGCGTCCGCGGTCGGTGAAGGCTTATCTCTCGACCGTCGTCACCCGGATCTCGGTCGATGTGCTGCGGTCGGCGCGGGTACGGCGGGAGGCGTATGTCGGCCCGTGGTTCCCGGAGCCGCTGCTGAGTGATCCCTACGAGGATCCCGAGCGGTCGGCGGAGCTGGCGGACTCCCTGTCGATGGCGGCGTTGCTGCTGCTGGAGCGGCTGAGTCCGCTGGAGCGGGCCGTGTTTGTGCTGCGGGAGGTGTTCGGGTTCGGGTTCCCGGAGGTCGCCTCGGCCGTGGGGCGCTCCGAGGCCGCCTGCCGGCAGCTGGCGGTACGGGCGCGGCGGCACATGGAGGAGGGGCGGCCCCGGTTCGACGCCGACCGGCAGGAGCGGGAGGAACTGGCGGGACGGTTCTTCGACGCTTTTCGGGAGGGGGACGTCGATGGGCTGCGGGAGCTGCTCGCCGCGGATGTCGTGGTGGTCGGGGACGGGGGTGGCAAGGCACCGCAGTTCGCCAAGCCGATCCTCGGCGCGGAGAACGCCGCGCGGGTGCTGGCCTGGTTCGCACCGCTCCTCGGCTCGGTCGGTGTGGTGATCGAGCCCCGGGCGGTGAACGCCCAGCCGGGGGCGGTGCTGCGCGACCGGGACGGCAAGGTGTTCGGCACGCTGGTGCTGGAGATCCTCGACGGGCGGATCCAGACCGTCCGCTCGGTGATCAACCCCGACAAGCTGGCCCACATGGGCCCCGTGGCCGACGCCTGGGAGATCAAGCGTGCCGCCCGTGATGCTCGGCGATCTGCCCGCTGAATCGGACGTGGCCGTGGGGTCGGGGTGGGTCGTGGGATCGGGGTCGGTCATTGACTCCGGTTGTACCGATTGATTTCGGTCGTATCGGTTGATTTCGGTTGTGCCGGTTGACTCCGTCGGGTGGATTGGCCTCTGTCGGGTGGATTGGCTTCGGGGGCTGTGCGGTGGCCCTGGACCGGAGAGAGCCTTGGCCATGTGGCTGGGGCCCTGTTGGCCCGTGCCTCGGTCACCGGAGCCTTGGCCATCGACCGGACCTTGCGTGCGGGTCGGAGTCTCGCCCAATGCCTCGGCCTCGGCCCCGGCTCTCGCCCGCGTATCGGCTGCCGCCCATGGGCTGGACTCTGCTCGTTGTGCCGGGCCGGAACGCGCCCGCTCGGGTCCCGGCCGCGTGCCGGGCCTGGCTCACCGCCGGGCCCGCGTAGTGGCTCCCGCCCGCGTGCCGGGCCCTGCCCGACATGCCGGGCTCCCCGCGTGCCGCTCCCGCTCACATACCGCGCCCCACCCATCGCCTCGGGTCCCGCCCACAAACCCGGCCCTCCCACCACCCCAGTCCCGGCCTCGACCCCCACCCCCCCAATCCGCACCCCCGAACCCCAACCATTCCCCCACCTCCCTCCACCCCTCACCCCCACCTCACCCCAGCCCACGTCACCGAAATGAACCCGAAGAACCCCAAAAGGCCCCGCCCGCCACCCGGAAACGGGCGGCAGTCGGGGCCTTCGGTTACGTCGATGAGGTTTCGCCCGCGTGGCGAACGCAGGCCGCGCGAAACCTCGGGGGTGCCGGTCGGGGGCGGATGAGAGAGGGCCCGCCCTCGTCCTTCCGGCGGCCGGGATCCAACGGAGGATCCCGATGGGCCCTATGGGCCCGGGTGGACCTTGCGACCCGGTAGGAGGCCGGAGACCCGGCGGAGCTGTAGACCTGGCAGAGCTGGAGACCCGGCAAGGGTCCGGAGACCCAGTAGGACCGGAGACCCAAGACCGAATCCCGCTGGCCGGACCCCCAAAAAGGTCCTGCCAGGCGGCCCCCGAAAAAACAGGCACCGCCCCACAGCCCCAAAAATCAGGCCCCGCTACACAGACTCGGACAGACTCCACGACCAGGCCCCGAAACCCGCAAACGTCGGGTTCAAGGTCCGGCAGATCAAGAGAGCGTTCAGCCCTTGAGGGTCGAGACCTTCGTCGCCAGGGCCGACTTCTTGTTGGCGGCCTGGTTCTTGTGGATGACGCCCTTGGAGACGGCCTTGTCGAGCTGGCGCGCGGCGGCGCGCTGGTACTCGGTGGCCTTCTCGATGTCACCCGCGGCAGCGGCCTCGCGAGCCTTGCGGACCGCGGTCTTCAGGGAGGACTTCACGGCCTTGTTGCGCAGCCGGGCCTTCTCGTTGGTCTTGATCCGCTTGATCTGGGACTTGATGTTCGCCACGAAGGAGCCTTCTCAGGTTCTGGCCCGGGACCGCACGGGTCCCACGCCGGTGATGTACCGGTGGTGTGCCGGTGATTTCTTGGGGAGTGCCTCCTGCGGAGAGGGCATGAGACACAGCCGCCCATGCTACCAGCGGGCCCACGAGCGGCCCAAACCGGTCGCCGATCGCCGCCCGAGGGACCCTGGAAGGGTCGCCGGTCGGTGCCCCGAGGCGTCCGGAATCGTCGCCGATCGCCGCCCGGGGACCATGGCAGCGTCGCCGGCCAGTGCCCCGAGGCCCCCTGGAAGGGTCGCCGATCCCTGCCCCGAGGCGCCCGGAATCATCGCCGATCCCCGCCCGGAGGGACCATGGCAGCGTCGCCGGTCGGTGCCCATGGGACCATGGAACCTACGTATCGATCCGACCCGAGGCACAAGGCGCCTCAAGAGACAGGACCCTGCGTGCCCGCGACCCCTAACCATGTGCCCGAGCCGAGCCGTACCGACCCGGCGCTGATCCGCAACTTCTGCATCATCGCGCACATCGACCACGGCAAGTCCACGCTCGCCGACCGGATGCTCCAGCTCACCGGGGTGGTCGAGCAGCGGCAGATGCGTGCTCAGTACCTCGACCGGATGGACATCGAGCGCGAGCGCGGCATCACGATCAAGTCCCAGGCGGTGCGACTGCCGTGGGCTCCCACCCACGACAAGAGCAACACGCACATCCTCAACATGATCGACACCCCGGGGCACGTCGACTTCACCTATGAGGTCTCGCGGTCCCTCGCCGCGTGCGAGGGCACGGTCCTCCTCGTCGACGCCGCCCAGGGCATCGAGGCCCAGACCCTCGCCAATCTCTACCTGGCGATGGAGAACGACCTCACCATCATCCCCGTACTCAACAAGATCGATCTGCCCGCCGCGCAGCCCGAGAAGTTCGCGGAGGAGCTGGCCAATCTGGTCGGGTGCGAGCCGGGTGATGTGCTCAAGGTGTCCGCCAAGACCGGGCTCGGTGTCGAGGCGCTGCTGGACAAGGTGGTCGCCGAGGTGCCGGCGCCGGTCGGCGTCAAGGACGCGCCCGCCCGCGCCATGATCTTCGACTCGGTGTACGACTCCTACCGCGGGGTCGTGACGTACGTCCGGGTCATCGACGGCCAGCTCAACCGGCGTGAGCGGATCCGGATGATGTCCACCGGCGCGACGCACGAACTGCTGGAGATCGGCGTCAGCTCGCCCGAGATGCTGCCCGGCGACGGGATCGGCGTCGGCGAGGTGGGCTATCTGATCACCGGCGTGAAGGACGTCCGCCAGTCCAAGGTCGGTGACACCGTCACCAGCCAGCACAAGGGGGCCACCGAGGCGCTCGGCGGGTACAAGGACCCCAAGCCCATGGTCTTCTCCGGGCTCTATCCGCTCGACGGGTCCGACTACCCCGAGCTGCGCGAGGCCCTCGATAAGCTCCAGCTCAACGACGCCGCCCTGGTGTACGAGCCGGAGACCTCCGCCGCCCTCGGCTTCGGCTTCCGCGTCGGCTTCCTGGGGCTGCTGCACCTCGATGTGGTCCGGGAGCGGCTGGAGCGCGAGTTCGGGCTCGATCTCATCGCCACCGCGCCCAACGTGGTCTACCGGGTGATCCTGGAGGACGGCGCCGAGATCGTCGTCACCAACCCCAGCGAGTTCCCCGAGGGGAAGATCGACGAGGTCTTCGAGCCGATGGTGCGGGCCACCATCCTGGCGCCGACCGAGTTCATCGGCGCGATCATGGAGCTGTGCCAGACCCGGCGCGGCACCCTGCTCGGCATGGACTATCTCTCCGAGGACCGGGTGGAGATCCGCTACACCCTCCCCCTCGCGGAGATCGTCTTCGACTTCTTCGACCAGCTGAAGTCCAAGACCCGCGGCTATGCCTCCCTGGACTACGAGCCCACGGGTGAGCAGGCCAGTTCCCTCGTCAAGGTCGACATCCTGCTGCACGGCGACAAGGTGGACGCCTTCTCGGCGATCACCCACAAGGACCAGGCGTACGCGTACGGGGTCCGGCTGGTCGCCAAGCTCAAGGAGCTGATCCCGCGGCAGAACTTCGAGGTGCCGGTGCAGGCCGCGATCGGCTCCCGGGTGATCGCCCGCGAGACCATCCGCGCCATCCGCAAGGACGTCCTCGCCAAGTGCTACGGCGGTGACATCTCGCGTAAGCGCAAGCTGCTGGAGAAGCAGAAGGAAGGCAAGAAGCGGATGAAGATGGTGGGGGCCGTGGAGGTACCCCAGGAGGCCTTCATCGCGGTGCTCTCCAGCGACGACAGCTCCCCCAGGAGCAAGAAGTAGCAGGAAGTAGTAGGCGGTAGCAGAAAGTAATAAGCAGCGGGAAGTAGTAAGCGGCAGGAAGTAGTGGGCGGCAGGAAGTAGTGGGCGGCAGGAAGTAGTAGGCAGCAGGAAGTAGTAAGAAGCAGCGCGCCGGGAGCGATCTTCCCCGGCCCTCGGGTCCGCCGCCCACCGGTGCGGTGGGCCCGGGGGACGGGCAGGTCCGAAGTGGCGGGGCGCGGAGCCTTACGTACCGGCCGGTCGGGCTCTACTCTGTCCCTGCCCGCTGGTTACTCGCGAGTTAAACAAGGGCGCGTGGGTAGGAACGGGCGCAGCGAGTGACAACAGCCGCCCCGGAGGATGTCGTGACCGACACACAGAGTTTGATCGAGAACCGGCCGCCGTCCGTCGCGGGTCTCTTCCTGGAACGTGTGTCCGCCACACCGGACGCCGAGGCCTACCGCTACCCGGTGCCGTCCGCCTCCGGACAGGGCCCGGACGACTGGAAGTCGCTGACCTGGGCGCAGGCCGCCGAGCGGGTCTACGCGATGGCGGCCGGGCTGATCGAGCTGGGCGTCGGCCCCGAGGAGCGGGTCGCGCTGGCCTCCGCCACCCGGATCGAATGGATGCTCGCCGACCTCGGCATCATGTGCGCGGGTGCCGCCACCACCACCGTCTATCCGCAGACCAACGCCGACGAATCGGCGTACATCCTCGCCGACTCCGGCAGTCGGGTGCTGATCGCGGAGGACGCCGAGCAGGCCGCCAAGGCCCTCGCCAAGCGGGCCGAGCTGCCCGAGCTGACCCATGTCGTGGTGATCGACGCGCAGGGCGTGGAGACCGGCGACCAGGTGCTCACCCTCGCCGAGCTGGAGGCACGCGGCGCCGCCCGGCTGGAGAAGGACCCGGAGCTGGTCAAGGAGCGGGTCGGCGCGATCACCAAGGACCAGCTCGCCACCCTGATCTACACCTCCGGTACCACCGGCCGCCCCAAGGGGGTCCGGCTGCCGCACGACAACTGGTCCTACATGGCGAAGGCCATCGCCGCGACCAGGCTGATCAGCAGCGAGGACGTGCAGTATCTGTGGCTGCCGCTCGCCCATGTCTTCGGCAAGGTGCTCACCTCGGGTCATATCGAGGTCGGGCACATCACCGCCGTCGACGGCCGGGTCGACAAGATCATCGAGAATCTGCCGGTGGTCCGGCCGACGTACATGGCGGCCGTGCCGCGCATCTTCGAGAAGGTCTACAACGGGGTCGCCGCCAAGGCCCGTGCGGGCGGGCCCGCCAAGTACAAGATCTTCCAGTGGGCGGCCGGTGTCGCCCGCGAGTACGCCAAGGTCTCGCAGGACAACTTCCGGCGGACCGGGTCGGCGAACGTACCGTTCACACTCCGCGCCCAGCACAAGGTGGCCGACGCGCTCGTCTACTCCAAGCTGCGGGACGCCTTCGGCGGGCGGCTGCGGGCCTGCGTGTCCGGCTCGGTCGCGCTGGCCCCGGAGATCGGGTACTTCTTCGCCGGCGCCGGCATCCACATCCTGGAGGGGTACGGGCTCACCGAGTCCTCCGCCGCGTCCTTCGTGAACCCCGGCGAGGCGTACCGCACCGGCACGGTCGGCAAGCCGCTGCCCGGCACGGAGGTCCGGATCGCCGAGGACGGGGAGATCCTCCTGCGCAGCCCCGGGATCATGGAGGGCTACCACGGGCTGCCCGAGCAGACCGCGGAGGTGCTGGAACCCGACGGGTGGCTGCACACCGGGGACATCGGGGAACTGTCCCCCGACGGGTATCTGCGGATCACCGACCGCAAGAAGGACCTCTTCAAGACCTCGGGCGGCAAGTACATCGCGCCGACCGAGATCGAGGGATCGTTCAAGGCGGTGTGCCCGTACGTCTCCAACATCCTGGTGCACGGGGCCGACCGGAACTACTGCACCGCGCTGATCGCCCTCGACGAGGTCTCGCTCACGCAGTGGGCCCGGGAGAACGGCCTGGAGCGCCGGACGTACGCCGAGATCGTGGCCGCCCCGGCGACCGTGGCGATGGTCGAGGAGTACGTGCGGCAGCTCAACGCCGGGCTCCAGCGGTGGCAGACGATCAAGAAGTTCCGGCTGCTGCCGCGGGATCTGGACGTGGAGCACGGGGAGATCACGCCGAGCCTGAAGCTGAAGCGGCCGGTGGTGGAGCGGGAGTATCGGCATCTGCTGGAGGAGATGTACGAGGGCGCCCGCGAGAAGTAGGACGCGGGCGGGGGTGGGGGGTTCGGCTCGTCGGCGGGTGCGGGTTCGTCGTGGCTTGTCGCGCAGTTCCCCGCGCCCCTTTCGGGTCGGGCGGCCCGGCCCCGGTTTCGATGCTGCTCCTCGGACTTGGACACCGGACGTTGCTTTCGTGGTCGAATGCGTCCGCATTCGGGTACTCGGCTGGCACGGATCTCTCTTATCGCGGCCCACTTCGGTAACTCGGCGCTTATGGGCGGGGTCGGTCTGTCACCCTGGCGGCATCGATCGCGGGGTTTTCGTCCGAGCCGTTCGGGGAGCTGCCCATGGGGGCCATTCCGGCGCAACGGGAGATTGCCGAAGGGGCCGTTTCCCTTGCCTCCGACGTGCCCGTGCCAGGCTTCGAGGGACCAGGTGAGGACCCCGCTCTGCGGACCACCCTCGCCGGCGGCCCCCTCGCCCCCGGCACCGCCCGTGGGCTGGTCCGGGCCGCGCTGGCCGACTGGGGCGGGCGGGAGCCGCCCGGCGGTCGGCGGCCCGGCGTCCGGCAGGTGGACGACGCCCTCGCCGTGGTCAGCGAGCTGGTGACCAACGCCGTCGTCCACGCCCGTACGGACATCGAGCTGGTCTGCCGGCTCGACCTGCGCACCGGCGCCCTGCTCGTCGAGGTCGGCGACCACCACCCCTCACGCGCCCCGCGCGACGCCGGTACGGACACTGACGCCGAGCCCCCCGACGACACCCCCGAGTACGGCCGCGGCCTGCGCATGGTCGCCGCGCTGTCGCTGGAGTGGGGCGTCACCTACCGCCGGGACGGCAAGACGGTCTGGGCCCGGCTGCCCGCCGAGGACATCGAGTCGTACGACGATCCGCGCGGCCCCGGACTCGCCGCACTGCTCGCCCCCGAGACCCGGCGCGGGGACGGGGACCGCGACTGGCTGGGCCGGGGCGCGCTGACCTTCCTCGCCGAGGCGTCCGATCTGCTCGCCGGGCAGCTGGACGAGGATCTCGTCGCCGCGCTCACCGGACAGCTCCTGGTCCCGCGGCTCGCCGACTGGTGCGCGATCTGGCTGGAGGACGAGGCCATGGGCCGCGGCTGGGGCGCCGCCGCGCCCGGCGCCCGGCTCGCCCGCGTCTGGCACGGCAGCGAGGACCGTATCGAGGAACTCCGCCACGCCCTGGAGAAGGAGCCGCCACGCGGCGGCGAAGGCATATCGTCCGGCCCCGCGCCCTACCCCTGGCCGGGGCAGAGCCTCGGCGGACCCTGCGCGCAGGGATCGGCGCTGGCCTACCGGCTGATCGCGGGCGGCCGGCCGCTGGGCACGCTGGTGATCGGGCGGTCCGGCGTGCCCCGCTTCCCGGACGAGGTGGTCGGACTGGTCGAGGACCTCAGCCGCCGGGTCGCGCTCGCCATCGGCGCCGCCCGGCAGTACGCCCGCCAGGCCACCATCAGCGCCGTCCTCCAGCGCGGACTGCTGCCCGGCGCCGTCGCCGAGATCCCCGGGGTGCGCAGCGCCCTCGTCTACGAGCCGTGCGACAAGGGCGGCCCCAGCGGCGACTTCTACGACCTCTTCCCGGCCGCCGACGGCCGCTGGTGCTTCGCCGTCGGCGATGTCCAGGGCAAGGGCCCCGAGGCGGCCGTCGTCATCGGCCTGGCCCGGCCCTGGCTGCGGCTGCTGGCCCGCGAGGGCTACCGCGTCGCCGATGTCCTCGACCGGCTCAACCAGCTTCTTCTCGACGACGCCACGGAGGCCGCCGACGCCGCCGCCCGCGCCCTCGCCGGTCCCGTCGCCCCCTTCGACGGCCCGCAGACCCGCTTCCTCTCCCTCCTCTACGGCGAGCTGACCCTCTTCGACGGCGGCGTCCGCTGCACCGTCGCCTCCGCCGGACATCCGCTGCCGCTGCTGCTCGGGTCCGACGGCAGCGTCCGTACGGCCGCCGTGCCGCAGACCCTGCTCGGGGTGGTCGAGGACGAGATGTACACCAGCGAGACCTTCGAGCTGCGGTCCGGCGACAGCCTGCTGTGCGTCACCGACGGGGTGACCGAGCGGCGCAGCGGATCACGCCAGTTCGACGACGGCGACGGGCTGGCCACCGCCCTCGCGGGCTGCGCCGGACTCAGCGCGGACCGCATCGCCGACCGGATCAGCCAACTCGTGCACGAGTTCGGCGGCGGCCCACCGGAGGACGACCTCGCCCTGCTGGTCCTCCAGGCGGAATAGGGCCCCGGCGGGTGGCGGACTGGTCCCGGGCGGGGGAGCGCGAACAGGCCCCCGGCAGGTGGGGGACCGGCCCGGTGAGGGGCCAGGCCCGGCGCCGGGAGGGGAGATCGGGCCGGTCCGGAACACCGGGTCGGTGATGGAGATCGGGCCGGTGTGGGAAGACGGGCCGGTGTGGGAGATCGGGCCGGTGTGGGAGAACGGGCCGGTGGGGACGACGGGCCGGTCCGGGACGCGAGGTCGGTGGGGGAGGGCGAGCCTGGTGTGGGACGACGGGTCGTGTGGGAGAGCGGGCTGGTCCGGGCACCAGGCCCGTGCGGGGCACCAGGCCGGTGCGGGACGACGAGCCGGTGTGGGAGAACGGACCGGTGCGGGAGATCGGGCCGGTCCGGGGTACCAGGCCGGTCAAGGGCACGCGTCGGTCCAGGGCAGCGCCCCGGTGCGGGACAATGGAACGCATGCCCTCCGCTCTCCCCGACGGCGACCCCGTCCCCGCCGACGGCTCGCTGCCCGCGTCCGCGCTCGCCGGGGCCGCGGACCGCCCCCTCGGCTTCTACCTCCACGTGCCGTACTGCGCGACCCGCTGCGGCTACTGCGACTTCAACACCTACACGGCGACCGAGCTGCGCGGCACCGGCGGCGTCCTCGCCTCCCGCGACAACTACGCCGACACCCTGATCGACGAGATCCGCCTCGCCCGCAAGGTCCTGGGCGACGACCCCCGCCCGGTCCGTACGGTCTTCGTCGGCGGCGGTACGCCCACCCTGCTGGCCGCCGCCGATCTCGTACGGATGCTGGGGGCGATCCGTGACGAGTTCGGGCTGGCGGCGGACGCGGAGGTCACGACGGAGGCGAACCCGGAGTCGGTCGACCCGGCGTATCTCGCCGAGCTGCGCGCGGGCGGCTTCAACCGGGTCTCCTTCGGTATGCAGAGCGCCCGGCAGCATGTCCTGAAGGTGCTCGACCGCACCCACACCCCCGGCCGCCCCGAGCGCTGTGTCGCGGAGGCCCGCGCGGCGGGCTTCGCGCACGTCAACCTCGATCTGATCTACGGCACGCCCGGCGAGTCCGACGACGACTGGCGGGCCTCGCTGGACGCCGCCCTGGGCGCCGGACCGGACCACATCAGCGCGTACGCCCTGATCGTGGAGGAGGGCACCCAGCTCGCCCGGCGGATCCGGCGCGGTGAGGTCCCGATGACCGACGACGACGTCCACGCCGACCGCTATCTGATCGCCGAGTCCGTGCTGTCGGCGGCCGGATTCGACTGGTACGAGGTGTCGAACTGGGCCACCTCGGACGCGGGCCGCTGTCTGCACAACGAGCTGTACTGGCGGGGCGCCGACTGGTGGGGCGCCGGGCCCGGCGCCCACTCCCACGTGGGCGGGGTGCGCTGGTGGAACGTGAAGCATCCGGGCGCGTACGCCTCCGCCCTGGCGGCGGGGCGCTCCCCGGGCGCCGGGCGGGAACTGCTGGCCGACGAGGACCGGCGGGTCGAGCGGATCCTGCTGGAGCTGCGGCTGCGGGAAGGAGTACCGCTGGCGCTGCTGCGGACACAGGGGCTCGCGGCCTCCCGCCGGGCCCTCGGGGAGGGGCTGCTGGACGAGGGGGCGTACGGGCAGGGGCGCGCGGTGCTGACGCTGCGGGGGCGGTTGCTGGCGGACGGGGTGGTCAGGGATCTGGTGGACTGATCACCCCGGGGAGTGGACTGATCACTCCGGCGAGTGAATCGGTGCGGAACGAGGGTTCGGTGCCTAACCTGATCCCTAAGCTGCCGCGGACAGTACGCGGCGAATGTGGAGGCCACGGAGATGACCGCTGTGGACGAACGTGGAGTCGCAGAGTTCCTCGCGCGATTTGAGCCGCCCGACGGACTCAAGGTGGAGCTTCTGCGGGGAGAAATCGTGATGATGGCCAGCCCTGATCTGGTGCACAACCTGATCGTGCTCCTCACCGAGAGGCAGATCCCGCTGGATCGCTGGTATCCCCTGCAGACTCAGGACGTGGATGTACTCGACGAGGCGAGCGAGCCTGTTCCCGACCTGGTGGTCGTGGCGCGGGACGTCCTGCCCAGTTCCGGACGTCTCCTGCCGTGCCCGTTGATCACGATGGCCGTGGAGGTCGTCTCGAAGACCAGCGTCTACCGTGACTACGCCCTCAAACGATCCGTCTACGCGGCAGGCAAGGTGCCCGCCTATCTGGTCATCGACCCGATCATGGGGCAGTGCGTCCTGCTGACGAAGCCGGAGGGGAAGGGCGAGGCAGCCGACTACCGGGTACAGCACATCGCGAAGTTCGGCGAGGCGATGCCGCTCGACATCCTGGGCGTCGAGTTGGACACCAGCGAGTTCGGTACGTACCCCGATGTCAGGCCCCACCGCTATCCGTGACGAAATCGATCAGCTCCTCCACCCTCCCCAGCAACTCCGGCTCCAGATCCCGGTAGGACCCCACCCGCCCCAGGATCGCCTGCCACACCGCGCCCGTGTTCTGCGACGGCCAGCCCAGCGCCCGGCACACCCCCGTCTTCCAGTCCTGCCCGCGCGGCACCCGCGGCCAGCCCTCGATCCCCAGGGCCGACGGCTTCACCGCCTCCCAGATGTCGATGTACGGATGCCCCACCACCAGCGCGTGCTCGCTGGTCACCGACCGGGCGATACGCCACTCCTTGGTGCCGGGCACCAGATGGTCCACCAGGACGCCCAGGCGGGCATCGGGGCCGGGACCGAAGGCCGACACGATCGACGGCAGGTCGTCCACGCCCTCCAGGTACTCCACGACGACGCCCTCGATCCGCAGATCGTCGCCCCACACCTTCTCGACCAGCTCGGCGTCGTGCCGGCCCTCCACGTAGATGCGGCCCGCGCGGGCGACCCGGGCCCGAGCGCCGGGCACGGCGACCGAACCGGACGCGGTACGGGAGGGACGTAGCGGAGCGCTGTCACCCGTGGGGCGTACGAGGGTGACGGGCCGGCCCTCCAGCAGGAAACCGCGCGGCTGGAGCGGGAAGACGCGGTGCTTGCCGAAGCGGTCCTCCAGGGTGACCGTGCCCGCCTCGCAGCGGATCACCGCGCCGCAGAAACCGGTGGCGGGCTCCTCCACCACCAGACCGGCCTCCGCCGGGACCTCGGGGGCGGGCCGCTGCTTCTTCCACGGCGGGGTCAGGTCCGGAGAGTACGGGCGCATTCGCACGACGATAGGAGAAACGGGCCCCCGACGGGTGCCCGCTCACCCCGACACGCCGAAACGCGCGGCCAGCGCGTCCCGCTGCTCCCGTACGAACGCCGCCCCCACCACCGCTCCGTGACCGGGCACGTACAGCGCGTCCTCGCCGCCCAGCGCCAGCAGCCGGTCCAGGGCGTCCGGCCAGCGCGACGGCACCGCGTCCGGGCCCGCCTGGGGTGGCCCCGACTCCTCGACCAGGTCGCCGCAGAACACCACCTCGCGCTCGCCGGGGACCAGGACGGCGAGGTCGTGGGCGGTGTGGCCGGGGCCGACGTTCGCCAGCAGCGCCTGCCGGCCGCCGCCGAGGTCCAGGGTCCACTCACCGGCGACCGGACGGCCGGGCGCGGACAACGCCCGTACGGCCTGCGACGCGTCCGCCTCGGGCAGACCGTGCCGCACCGCGTCCCGGCGCAGCTCCTCGCGCGCGTGCCGCCCGGTCAGCGCCGTGTCCACGCCGACCGCGCCGAACACGTCCGCGCCCGCGAAGGCCGCCGCGCCGAAGACATGGTCGAAGTGCGGATGGGTGAGCGCGAGATGGGTCACACGGCGACCCGTGAGCGCCTGCGCGCGGGCCCGCAGCCCGGCGCCCTCGCGCAGGCTCGACCCCGCGTCGATCAGCAGCACCGCCCCCTCGCCGGCCACCAGGCCGACCGTGCAGTCCCACCGCGGCAGCCGGCACCGTCCGACGCCGGGCCCCAGCCGCTCCCAGCCCAGCTCTTCCCAAGTCACCGTCATACGGCGACGCTAGCGGTAGCGACACGGGCGGTGCGCCCGCCGCGGGGCCCCGTCATGGCCGGTCTTGCCCCGGGCGTGCCGGACGGCCGTACACTGGCCGGGCAGGGCTGGCACTCGGGGGCGTCGAGTGCCAGGGAAGACGGCGAGCGGGACGACGACTGCTGGAGGTGTGCGCCGATGCTCAGTGAACGAAGACTTCAGGTACTGCGCGCCATCGTCCAGGACTACGTCGGCACCGAGGAGCCCGTCGGCTCCAAGGCGCTCACCGAGCGGCACAACCTGGGCGTCTCCCCGGCCACCGTGCGCAATGACATGGCGGCCCTGGAGGACGAGGGCTTCATCGCGCAGCCGCACACCTCCGCCGGGCGGATCCCGACGGACAAGGGCTACCGGCTGTTCGTCGACAAGCTCGCCGAGGTCAAGCCGATGTCCGGCGCCGAGCGGCGCGCGATCCAGAGCTTCCTGGACGGGGCGGTCGACCTCGACGACGTGGTGGGGCGGACGGTACGGCTGCTCGCCCAGCTCACCCGGCAGGTCGCCGTGGTGCAGTACCCGTCGCTGACCCGGTCCACCGTGCGCCATGTCGAGCTGCTGGCGCTGGCGCCCGCGCGGCTGATGCTGGTGCTGATCACCGACACCGGCCGGGTCGAACAGCGGATGGTGGACTGCCCGGCGCCCTTCGGCGAGATCGCCCTCGCCGATCTGCGGGCCCGGCTGAACAGCCGGGTGGCCGGGCGCCGGTTCCCGGACGTGCCGCCGCTCGTCCAGGATCTGCCGGAGAGCTTCGACGCCGAGGATCGGGGTACGGTCCAGACGGTACTCTCCACACTTCTGGAGACGCTGGTGGAGCAGACCGAGGAGCGGCTGATGATCGGCGGCACCGCCAACATCACCCGCTTCGGACATGATTTCCCCCTCACCATCCGGCCCGTCCTGGAGGCGCTGGAAGAACAGGTCGTCCTCCTCAAGTTGCTTGGCGAGGCGAAGGATTCGGGCATGACCGTGCGGATCGGTCACGAGAACGCCCATGAGGGACTCAACTCCACGTCGGTCGTGTCCGTGGGCTACGGTTCGGGCGGCGAGGCGGTTGCCAAGCTCGGCGTGGTCGGACCGACCCGCATGGATTACCCGGGAACGATGGGAGCGGTACGGGCAGTGGCACGTTACGTCGGACAGATCCTGGCGGAGTCGTAAGTGGCCACGGACTATTACGCAGTTCTCGGTGTGCGCCGCGACGCGTCGCAGGATGAGATCAAGAAGGCGTTCCGCCGGCTCGCGCGCGAGCTGCATCCGGACGTCAACCCGGATCCGAAGACCCAGGAGCGGTTCAAGGAGATCAACGCCGCTTACGAGGTGCTGTCGGATCCGCAGAAGAAGCAGGTCTACGACCTCGGCGGCGACCCCCTCTCGCAGGCGGGCGGCGCGGGCGCCGGCTTCGGCGCCGGTGGCTTCGGGAACTTCTCGGACATCATGGACGCGTTCTTCGGCACGGCGTCGCAGCGCGGACCGCGCTCGCGCACCCGCCGCGGCCAGGACGCCATGATCCGGATCGAGATCGAGCTGGACGAGGCCGCGTTCGGCACGACCAAGGACATCCAGGTCGACACGGCGATCGTCTGCGCCACCTGCAACGGCGAGGGCGCGGCCCCCGGCACCACCGCGCAGACCTGTGACATGTGCCGCGGCCGGGGCGAGGTCTCGCAGGTCACCCGGTCCTTCCTGGGCCAGGTCATGACCTCCCGGCCCTGTCCGCAGTGCCAGGGCTTCGGCACGGTCGTCCCCACCCCGTGCCCCGAGTGCGCCGGTGACGGCCGGGTCCGCTCGCGGCGCACGCTCACCGTGAAGATCCCGGCCGGTGTCGACAACGGCACCCGTATCCAGCTCGCCGGTGAGGGCGAGGTCGGGCCCGGCGGCGGACCCGCCGGTGACCTCTACGTCGAGATCCACGAACTGCCGCACGCGATGTTCCAGCGGCGCGGCGACGATCTGCACTGCACGGTCACCATCCCCATGACCGCGGCCTCCCTCGGCACCAAGGTGCCGCTGGAGACCCTCGACGGCATGGAGGAGGTCGACATCCGGCCCGGCACCCAGTCCGGTCAGTCGATCCCGTTGCACGGCCGGGGCGTCACGCATCTGCGCGGCGGCGGCCGGGGCGACCTGATCGTCCACGTCGAGGTGATGACCCCGACCAAGCTCGACCCGGAGCAGGAACGCCTGCTGCGTGAACTGGCGAAGCTGCGCGGCGAGGAACGGCCCACGGGGCAGTTCCAGCCGGGCCAGCAGGGGTTGTTCTCGCGGTTGAAGGACGCGTTCAACGGGCGATGACTCGCGCCGGCGCGCTGCCGCTGGGGTGCCGTGGGTGGGCATTGGCTGCGCCGCGTCCGGGGGACGGGCCGATGGGCCTCGGGGGCAGCGCCCCGGGGTGGCCCGGGAGGCGTGCGGGGGGTGCTTGGCCCGGAGGGGTTTGCGGGGAGTGGGGTCGCTGTTCCCGGATCGTCCGAGGGGCGCCGACGCCCGCCCCGGGAGGGGCCGAGGGGCTTCGGGGCCGTTCGGCCTGGGAAGGCCGATGGACTTCGGGGAGCCCTGGGAGGGGCCGACCGGCTTTGCGGGCGTGCGTGCCCAGGAAATCCGACGGGGTTCCGTGGCAGCCGCCCTCACGTGGGCTCGCGGTCGACGAAGTCGCCCGGCTCGGGTGGGCAGCCCGGTTCGGGTAAACCGCTCGGCTCGGGCAAGTCGGCGGGTATTGGTGTACGCGTCCCCGGGCGGTGTGCCCGGCTTGGCAAGTCGCTCGGCTCGGGCAAACCGCTCGTAGCTCGGGTGAGTCGCTCGGCTCGGGTGAGCAGCTCGCGGCTCGGACAAGGCGCCCTGCTCTGGCGAATCGGCGGGCATCGGTGTGCCCCGGGCCAGCCCGCCCGGCACTCGCCTCCCCGGCCCTCGCGTCCCGGCCCTCGCGTCCCGGCACTCGCCTCCCCGGCCCTCGCGTCCCGGCCCTCGCGTCCCGGCCCTCGCGTCCCGGCACTCGCCTCCCCGGCCCCCGCGTCCCGGCACCCGTGTCCCCCACCCCCCGCCTCCTGCCACCCGCGTCCCTCCCCCCCCACTACTCGCCGTGCTCCCCGGCACCCCCCGCCCCCCGCCCTGCGTTGTCCCGATCCGTCCCTATGCCGGGGGACTATGCCAACCGTAAGGGTGGATTCGGACTTGTCCGAGCGACGTGACAACATGCGGTCATGTCCTCCGCGCTGACCGATCTCTTTCCGCACCCGATCGTGCAGGCCCCCATGGCGGGCGGCGTCTCCGTGCCGCATCTCGCGCTCGCCGTGTCCGAGGCCGGCGGGCTCGGGTTCCTCGCCGCCGGGTACAAGACGGCCGACGGCATGTACCAGGAGATCAAGCAGCTGCGGACGCTGACGAACAAGCCCTTCGGGGTCAACCTCTTCATGCCCCAGCCGGACACCGCCGACCCCGCCGCCGTCGACGTCTACGCCCATCAGCTGGCCGGCGAGGCCGCCTGGTACGAGGCCGAGCTGGGCGACCCCGACAGCGGACGCGACGACGGCTACGACGCCAAGCTCGCCGTGCTCCTCGACAACCCGGTGCCCGTGGTCTCGTTCCACTTCGGTGTGCCCACCCCCGAGGTGCTGGAGTCGCTGCGCCGGGTCGGGACCCTCACCCTGGTCACCGTCACCACCCCGGAGGAGGCCCTCGCCGCGCAGCGGGCCGGCGCGGACGCGGTGATCGCGCAGGGCGTGGAGGCCGGCGGCCATCAGGGCACCCACCGGGACATACCCGAGAACGACGGATCGGGACTCGGCCTGCTGTCACTGGTCGCCCAGGTCCGTGAGGCCGTCGCCCTGCCGGTCGTCGCCGCCGGAGGCATCATGCGCGGCTCGCAGATCGCCGCCGTCCTCGCCGCCGGCGCCCAGGCCGCCCAGCTCGGCACCGCCTTCCTCATCACCCCCGAGTCCGGCGCCAACCCCCTGCACAAGCGGGCCCTGACCGACCCGCTGTTCGGCCGCACCCAGCTCACCCGCGCCTTCTCCGGCCGCCCCGCCCGCGGCCTGGTCAACCGCTTCCTGCGCGAGCACGGCCCGTACGCGCCCTCCGCCTACCCCGAGATCCACCACCTGACCGCGCCGCTGCGCAAGGCCGCCGCCAAGGCCGGGGACGCCCAGGGCATGGCCCTGTGGGCCGGACAGGGCCACCGGCTGGCCCGCGAGATGCCCGCCGCGCAACTGGTCGAGGTGCTGGTCGCCGAACTGACCGCGACCGGGACGGCGCTGTCCGCCGGAGGGGACGCCCGATGACCGCCCCCGTCTTCGTCGTCGAGCACTTCCACGCCGGGGACGGCGGACGCTACGTCCTGGACGGGCCCGAGGGACGGCACGCGGTCTCCGTGAAGCGGCTGCGCCCCGGCGAGGACGTGATCCTCACCGACGGGGCCGGACGGTGGGCCGACTGCACGGTCCTCGGCACCGAGGGCAAGGACCGGCTGATCGTCCTCCTGGACAGCATCGCAGAGGAACCGGCCCCCGAGCCCCGCCTCACCGTCGTACAGGCCCTCCCCAAGGGTGACCGGGGAGAGGTCGCCGTCGAGACCATGACCGAGGTCGGCGTCGACGCGATCGTGCCCTGGGCCGCCGCCCGCTGCATCACCCAGTGGAAGGGCGAGCGCGTCGCCAGAGGGCTGGCGAAGTGGCGCAACACGGCCCGCGAGGCCGGTAAACAGTCCCGCCGGGTGCGTTTCCCCGAGGTCGCCGGCCTGATGTCCGGCAAGCAGGTCGCCGAACTGCTCGCCACCGCCGACTTCACCGCCGTACTCCACGAGAGCGGCGAAGCGGCCCTGGCCGCAGCCGAACTGCCCGCCGAGGGCCACATCGTGATCGTCGTCGGCCCCGAAGGAGGCGTGTCCCCCGAGGAACTGGCAC
Source organism: Streptomyces sp. NPDC059477 (assembly GCF_042749375.1). Taxonomy (NCBI): domain Bacteria; kingdom Bacillati; phylum Actinomycetota; class Actinomycetes; order Kitasatosporales; family Streptomycetaceae; genus Streptomyces; species Streptomyces sp. NPDC059477. The sequence continues at coordinate 67,843 of NZ_JBHYUG010000041.1, forward strand.
TCTTCGACGCGGCGGGGGCGCGGGCGTACCGGCTCGGGCCGACCGTGCTGCGCACCTCGACCGCCGGCACCGCCGCCGCGGCACTGCTGCTGGGCCGCACCGGACGCTGGTCGTTCTGATCTCCACGCGGGAGGACGTCATGGAACTCGCCCACGTCAGACTGCTGGTCACCGACTTCACCGCCTGCTACCGCTTCTACGCCGACGTCCTCGGCCTCAAACCCCGGTCGGGGGCGACCGGGGGACCGTACGAGAGATTCAGCCCCGCCACCGGAGCCGCCGGGGCCGCCGGGATCGCCCTCCAGGACCGGGCCGCGATGGCCGCGCTCCTCGATGAGACGGGCGAACCGGCCACCGGGCACCGCTCGCTGGTCGTGCTGCGGGTGGACGATCTGGACGACTACTGCGCCCGCATAGCGGCCCGCGGCGCGACCCTTCTGCACGGACCCGCCCCACAGACCGAACGCATGCGCGTGGCCCACCTCAAGGACCCCGAGGGCAACCTGGTGGAACTCCAGGAGTGGCGGCTGCTGGTCGGCTGACCCGAGCCCGGCTCACAACGGCCCAGGACTGCGCCAGGTCTGCCCCCGGTTCGCGCCAGGGCTGCCCTGAGTGCCCCGATGCGTACTACCGCCACGGGCGCGACGATGGCACGCTGCCGTCATGGGGGCAGTACGGCAGACATCGCGGCAGGTGCTACGGCGGGCGTTGCGGCGGGCAGGGCGGGCCGCCCGGGTGCGCCGGACCGTCGGGACCGTGGCGGGCGTGGTGCTCGCCGTCGGTG